>NZ_JAMTCC010000009.1:0-151310 GCF_025370265.1 Shewanella septentrionalis
GGGAGACCTTAAGTCTCCCGTTTTTAATCAAGATTGCTGCAATTAAATCTTAAACTGGCCTACTAACTTGCCCAAGTTAATACCTTCTTCTGAGACTGTCATACTGATCCTAGCGGCATCTTCGCTGGAATGAAGCAGCTCGTTCACAATCTCTTGGATGGCATACACGTTGCGGTTAATTTCTTCGGTTACTGAGCTTTGCTCTGTCGCCGCTGCCGCAATTTGGGTACTCATATCATTAATCGCAGTCACAGCCGAAGTCACTGACCCCAGACTGTCTGAAATCGTGCGAGAAGAATCCACTGAACGCACGCAGCTCTGTTGACTCTCTTCCATGGCTTTCACGGCTTGGGTCACTAGCTTATGCAGTGCCGATAACATCTCGTTGATTTCTAACGTGCTGGCTTGAGTTCGACTGGCTAAATTACGCACCTCGTCGGCGACCACAGCAAATCCACGGCCCTGTTCACCAGCACGGGCCGCTTCGATGGCGGCGTTCAATGCCAATAGGTTAGTTTGCTCGGCAATACCACCAATGACAGAAAGCACGCTGTTGATCTTCTGCGATTGCTCGCTGAGTGACTTTATACTGCCCGCCGCATTATTGATTTGCGACATTAAAGACGCAATCTCCTCAAGCGAAGCATCAACACAGCGCTGTGCATTCGCCACATCACCAGTAGCAGCGTGAGTCGCTTCGGCTACTTGAGTGGTATTCTTAGCCACTTCGTTCGCAGTGGAGGACATCTCAGTGATTGCAGTCACCACCTGATCGGTTTCATTGTTATGACTCACCAACTGGCTCGACATGACTTTAGTTTGATCATGAATCGCATTGGCTGCCGTTTTTACTTTTGCCGTCGCTGTCGCAACATCGCCGATAATATGCTGAAGTTTATCGACAAAGAGGTTAAAGGAGCGCCCAAGTTGAGCAATTTCGTCTTCACCTTTTACGGTAAGTCGCTTGGTTAAGTCCCCTTCGCCCTTAGCAATATCATTTAAGTTATCGGCCATATTCTTGATTGGCACGACCATACGGTGGGCGGCAATCATAATGATAAAGCCAGTAATACCCGTAAGGAAAAGCGCTATCAGCAAAATCGCGAAGGATTTTTCTGCCATTTGCTCAGTCACTGTCTCGCGATAATCTTCAACAACAGCTTCAATATCATCGATATATGCCCCAGTACCTAACATCCAGTCAGTACCAGGGATCATCATGACGTAACTGATTTTTTCAATCTGCTCATTAGTATTAGGTTTTTGATAGTAGTAGGAAAAACTACCATCACCACGTTTAGCTGCATCGAGCAGACCGACAATAATTTTAGTGCCTCGGGGATCTGTCATATCTATTTTATTTTGCCCTTCTAAGCTAGGAAGTAGGGCATGAAAAATATTTTTCCCTTGAGAGTCATACATGAAGAAGTAACCCGCACTGCCAAAACGTATGTCTCTTAGCGCTTGATTCACATTCCCTTGTTCTTTTAACGATAATTGGTAATTCACTATACCAGCGGCAATTTCGGTAGCCTCTTTGATTTGTTGTTTACGTTCACCGACGAGCTTAGATCTAAAGGTAGCCACCTCATGAGCAAGCGCATCTTGCTCAACATAATAAGAAACCGACATCAACACCAACAATGCGAGGATCAAAGGGAACAGCGATAGCAATAGCAATTTATTGCGTAAACTCAACTTAGACATGCTTGAATGCTCCAGAGGAATACAACTTGTATCTTTGGAGTATAGCTAACATTGTTATTTTTCTATGGGCTTAAAGTAACAAAATCTTAATCTTGCTCAAGAAACCTGCAATTAATCGCCCTCAGTTCAAGATATATTTAGCAAGATCCCACACAAGCTAAAGCCTAAAACTAGCACCAGCATAGGTGGTTTAAATAACTTCAATGCACCAAAACCGAGCAATACCAAGGCCATATCTTTGCCCGAGAATACCGCCTGAGAAAACACCGGTTGGTAAAGTGCAGCGGCAAGTAAGCCAACAACGCAGGCATTGACGCCCGCTATCGCGCCAGCAATTTTCGGTCTTGCCGCAATCGCATGCCAACTCTTCAACCCCACCAGCATAAGGAGAAATCCGGGCAAAAAAATGGCCGCTGTCGCGATGCAAGCCCCCATGAAAGGTTTATCTAGCATAACTTCGGCGCCTAAAAAGGTCGCGAATGTGAACATAGGCCCAGGCACAGCTTGGGCAAAGGCATAACCCGTCAGAAAACGATCGCCGCCTATGGTATCGCCCACTGCTGTTTCTAGCAGAGGTAGCACAACATGACCGCCACCGAACACTAAACTCCCTACGCGGTAAAACTCGCTGAAGATCCAAGCCTCTGGTCCGAAATTCACCATAAAAAAACTGCCGATGAGTAACACAAAAAAGAGCAGTAAATAGAGATAATTCAAGCGAATCGGTGCAAGCGGCTCAGTGTCATCTTGCGTCGTACTCAATTTATAGATGCCGATAGTCGCAGCGCCGAGTAACAGCAGGATTTGCGTCCACATAAATGGCGCAATCAAAATCGCCGCAGCACTGACTAGCATCAGCAAACGGGCGGATTTGCGTTGGCAGAATTGTTTAAACATAGCAAGAACGGCATCGGCAACCACAACGACGGCCATTAATTTAAGCCCATAAATCATCCCTTGAACATAATGATTCGCGAGCCATGCCGACGTTGTTACCGCCAGTAAGTACATCAAAATAAAGGAAGGTAGTGTAAAACCGGCAAAAGCTGCAAGCGCGCCAACAAGCCCACCTCTTTGATAACCAATGGCAAAGCCCACTTGGCTCGACCCTGGCCCCGGCATAAATTGGCTTAAGGCGACGAGACTGGCGTAACGCTTATCATCGAGCCAACCGAGTTCATTAACAAAGGTCTGGCGAAAATAACCAATGTGCGCCGCAGGTCCGCCAAAACTCATCAAGCCTAAGGTAAAAAAGCGTAGGAAAATCTGTAGCATAAATCGCCGCCCATCAATGCATAAAGTGCTGAAGATTATGCCACTAAAAAGACATTATGATGAAGTTTCACGCGTGCAACGCAGATAATAAAAGCATAACAAGGGCTCCACACAGCAGAGCCCTTAAGATTGTTTGAGCGGATTTGCAAGAATCATAAAGCGAGTGAGTACAGATGCTTAGTGATAAATTGATGAGCTAAAAGATTAATCCTTCACCAACATAGCTAAGACTTCAAAATGATCCGTATGGGGAAACAAATCAAATAGCTGCACTTTGGTTAAGTGATAACCTTGAATATGCTCAAGATCTTTCGCTAAGGTTTTGGGATTACAGCTGGAATAGAGAATCGCCTTAGGTGCAAACTCGCTTAATGACTGGCATAAAGCCTCGCCAATACCACGCCTTGGTGGATTAACAATGATCAAATCCGGCTTATCGGCAGCGCTTTTGCCCTTGGCAAAGTCGGTGGAATCGAGCGCCATAAATTGCACGTTTTCGAGCCCCATCATTTGCGCTGACATTTGCGCGCAGGCAATCGCCTCGGCTTCAATTTCAATCCCTGTAAGTGTAATGTCTTTGGATGCGCAGTGCAGTCCGAAACCACCGACGCCACAAAACAGATCCCATAACGAGCGAGGAGAAAACTCGGCAACCCACTCACGGGCGGTTTGATATAACTGAGCCGCAACCTGCGGATTGGTCTGGAAAAAGCTCTTGGGCCGAATGAACAAAGGCACATGATTAAAACGCTCTTCAAGACGGGTATTTTCTGTTAAGAAAATCTCTTCATCGCCCTCAAGGATTGCCATATGAATCGGTTGAATATTGACTGACACGACTTTTATTTGCGGATATTCCGCCAATAATGCAGGTAATTCGCGTTCGATGCGTTCAATGCCATTGTGGGATCGCAGCACAAAACGCAGCAGATATTCGCCGCGTACTTGGCTGCGGGTCAGCAGAATAAACTTAAGCTCACCCTTGGCTTTATCAACCCGATAGGGAGGAAGCCCCGCCTGCTGCACAAAGCGGGTTAAACGGTGTAATAAATCTTGCATATCAGATGGATATAACAAGCAATCGCAAAGATCCACCGCCTCGCCACTTGGGCTAATAATCCCCAATACGGGTTCATGGGCGGCACCAAGCACTACCATTTTGGCTTTATTACGAAAGCCGCTGTCGTCGCCAGTAATAGGTGGCAGAAAAAGTTCTGTCGAATTTGCGGGAATAAAAGGCGCGAGTAATTGCTGTAACGTTTGGCTTTTAACCGCCACTTGCTGCGCTAGAGGCTGCTGAATATGCCGGCAAGAAAGGCACTGACCTTGATTAAAATAACCACATTGCTTGACGGCATTCACAATAGCAGCACTCACGACAAATCCTAGATTCAGTAAAAAAGCGCCACACTGTAGCGGTTTTACGGGTAAAAATCATCTCGAAACACGCTCAAACCAGTATCAAGGGCGCAATTTTAGATGTATTCAAGACAAGCTGAGTTTATCAACATCGGCAATCGCCTCGCGCTTACCTAGGGTCTTTTCAATCCATTCAAGTACTTCTGCCGAGGTACTGCGAAACGTCGTTAACTTACCGCCGTATAAACTGAGGATGCGCGGATGGGAAATTGATGTTTTCATCAAGGTATCCCGCGGCCGCTCAAAGGCTTGGCTATTTTGCTTAGGTAAAACCCGAATGCCGCAGAAGGTTTGGGTTATCTTCGTCTTAAGCTCATCAATCTCCGGCGCTAGCGGGAAGTAATGCTTATAAATACCAAGCAGATAATTAATTTCAGACTCGGTCGCTTGGGGTGGTTTATCCAAAGAAGCCAGTTCAGTTTCTGTGGTGCCAACCAAGGTTTGTCCATACCAAGGCATCACAAATATGACCCGTTTATCGAAGCAAGACTCTAAATACAAGATGCCATCGGGCGCAGGAATATTCAGTAGCACATGGGCGCCTTGCACCCAATCGAGTTCAACACCCGCAAGTGGGGGCAAGACTTTGCTTAAAACCGCATTCACCCAAGGGCCTGCAGCATTGATCACTAGACTCGCTTCGGCTTTATGGATTTCGCCCCCGTGGCTAAAACTCAGCTCACAAGTTTCGCGCCTATGTTCCAGCTCAAGAAATTCAGCCTCGGCATAGACTTCGGCGCCCAGTGCCTGCGCGCTGCGCGCCACCGCTTGAGTTAACAACTTATCGTCGGTCTGCGCATCCCAATACTGAAACACCGCCTTTAATCCTTTGAGTTTCAATCCTTTAAAACGATGCCAATGCACGGCAGGCACAGACACAAATTGGCCCAAGGGATCAAACTCACTCAGCAGCGCATACATGCTTAAGCCCGCGCGAATAGTCCAGGGACTGCGCTGACTGTTGTCATACACTGGAATATAAAAAGGCACAGCTTTAACCAGAGTGGGCGCAAGATTGAGTAAATGGCGCCGTTCAAGCAAGGACTTACGGACTAAATTGATTTGCCCCGTTTCTAAATAGCGTAAGCCGCCGTGGATAAGCTTGCTGGAATTAGCCGAGGTTTGGCCGCCAATTTCGCCCTTTTCAATCAGCAAGGTGGAATAGCCCGCCGCTGCCGCATATTGGGCAATGCCGACACCGCTGATCCCACCGCCAATAATGGCTATATCGAAACTGGCCATAGCTCACTCTCGCTAACGTTCCATAGACGACCGACCTACTGAGCCTCATGCATTCAATCAAGCTCAGTCGAACAGCTAATAAGCGTTAATATGTCAATAAGTTAGTCTTAGATCAAATCTCGACGATAAGAGTTTAATCAATACTGGCATGTAATTGTTTAAGTGCTTGATCGCACATGGCCTTTAAGGCTTTTAACTCGCTCGCCTCGCCGCCGACTTTGCAACGCATTAAATGGGGGATTTCACTTGCCTGCGTTTTGAGGGCAATTCCTGCGGCCGTTAAGGCGAGCACTCTCACGCGCTCATCCTGTTCGCTGCGACCGCGAGTCACTAATCCCTTAGATTCTAACCGCTTTAGCAATGGCGTTAACGTGCCTGAATCAAGGAAGAGTTTATCCCCTAAGGTTTTGACACTAATGCCCTGCTCTTCCCATAACACTAGCATGACCAAGTATTGCGGATAGGTGAGATCCAATTTATCTAACAAAGGGCGATAGGCTCGCACCATAGCATTCGCGGCGCTATAAAGTGAGAAGCACACTTGGTTTTCAAGGCATAAAGCATTATCTACGCTGGTATTTTCGGCCATATCGACAGGATTAACACGGGTGTTGGGTTGAGTTGTTGCCATAGGAAGATCCGACAAATTAAATATATTGCGCACAATATACTTGCATTCACACCAAAGATCGAATTATAGTTTATCACAATTAAATTGCACGCAATTCAAATCAATTTACTTAATCCTTAATCTAAGAAGGTCAATATTATGAAAACACTTTATGAAACACGTGCCACAGCAAAAGCGGGTCGTCAGGGTCAAGTTAGCACTGATGATGGTTTACTGGATGTGGCGTTAGCCTATCCAAAAGCCATGGGCGGTAGCGGACTTGCCACTAACCCAGAACAACTGTTTGCCGCAGGTTATGCAGCTTGTTTCTCAAACGCCGTTCTGCACGTTGCTAAAATCGGTAAAGTGGATATTACACAAGCGCCAGTCAGTGCGGTTGTTGGCATAGGTGCCAATGATACTGGCGGTTTTGCATTAGCGGTTGCCTTAGAAGTCAGCTTAGATTTACCGCAAGAAGCCGCAGAAGCGCTAGTGCGTCACGCGCATCAAGTTTGTCCATACTCGAACGCTACACGTAATAATATCGACGTGAAACTGAGCGTAAATGGCGTAGCGTTAGGTTAACCATAATCCATCATAGACACTTGTTGATAACGTCAGAAATAGAGCACCCTCGGGTGCTCTATTCTTATTAGCCATTAACGACTCAAGCTGAGAGTGGTGTGCATCACACCATTTAACAGGGAGATAAACTGGTTTCAGTTCCCAAAAAATGGTTATTCGCGAGTTAACTAACACTTCTTAATATCTAATTTAATCAAAATGATTGATTTAAGTAGAGTAAGAGCTAATCGAACCGTTTGACGATACTTAAACCCACTCTCAGTGGGAGGCGCTATGACAAAATATCTATCGAAATTATCTCTGTTTTGCTCGCTATTATTCCTCTTTGCCTTTTCAATCCCTAGCTGGGCCGAGACAACACCAGCAAGCTCAGCGGATCGAACGTGGCATTATATAAATGGTCAGGGTGAGCTCAAAATTAAGCTGTATTTCTTCTGGTCTAAAACTTGCCCACACTGTGCAGAGGCCCATCCTTTCATCGATTCATTGCCGCAAAAATACCCTTGGATAGAACTCGAATCTCATATGGTGTCCGCACCAGGTGTGCAAGATATTTGGCAAAATATCGCCGCAAAAACTAATACAGAAGCACGTTCTGTACCCTATATGGCCAGCTGCGAAAAAGCCGTGGTGGGCTATTCGAGCGAAGCAGTCACGGGCGAGTTTCTCGTCAATCGACTGAAGAATTGCTATTTATCCCTTGGCGGTAAACTCAGCGAAGCAGATTTGCCCACCAAAGGCGTTGTCAGTACGAGCGCGAGTACAGAAACCGATGCGCCGCTATTTGGCACCTGCGGCACAGATACTGGCGAAGGCACCTGCGATGCCACCAGCTTAGGTGACGCTACAAAAGCATCACCAGCGCAATCTGAAGTGCAGCCTGTAGAATTGCCCTTAGTGGGCGTAGTGACTCCTGAGACTATGTCTTTGCCGCTGCTCACCTTAGTGCTCGCAGGCGTGGATGCCTTTAACCCCTGCGCTTTCTTCGTTTTACTGTTTTTATTGTCGATCATGGTTAATGCTAAGAGTCGCAGCCGCATGTTACTCGTCGGCGGGATTTTCGTGTTCTTCTCAGGCTTTATCTATTTCTTGTTTATGACCGCATGGCTGAACATCTTCCAGCTGTTGGGCGCTGGCAGTGATGGCGGCATGATCATCTTAGCGGCGGGTTGTTTGGCCTTAATCGCTGGTGTCATCAACATCAAAGATTACTTCTTTACTAAGGGGGAAGTGACGCTGTCGATGTCGGCAGAAAACCGGACGAGTTTGATAAAGCGCATGGGAAAACTATCCAATTCCAGTAACTTAGGCGCGTTACTCATAGGTTCTACTGTATTAGCTATCCTCGCCAACGCCTATGAACTGCTCTGCACCGCGGGCTTCCCTATGATCTACACCAGCGTGCTCTCTATGCACAATCTGCCAGATATTGAACGCTATATGTATCTGGTTTTATATAACATTGTGTATGTGATCCCGCTGGCGATTATCGTTATCGTCTTCAGCGCGACCTTAGGTAAACGTAAACTGACTGAAAAAGAAGGCCAAGCCCTAAAACTCATGTCAGGGGTGATGATGTTGGGTATGGGTATCGCGCTGGTTATCGACCCTACTGCCCTGCAAAATGTAGCGCTGGCACTGGGGCTGATCTTAGGCTCACTAGGGATCACAGCCATTATTATTATCGGCCGCAAACTGTTTTCGGCTAAGGCCAAGTAATTGACGAAACAATCGACTAAATAATTAACAAAATAATGGATGATTGGCAAATTCATGGCTAACGGCTAAAGTTAACCTTGGGTTTGCCGATAAAGGGATCCAGCTTACAATCGAGGTTAGTTATGTCTATTTCACTGAACACCCAAGCTATCGCACCTAATCTAGAAAATGGTGCAGTTGGCGTTAAGGTTGCTCAATTAGCCAAAGAGCAGCAAAAAGCCGAAGGTCAAATCGCGGTAGATTTAATTGCAGCTGCGGCGCCAAAACCAGTAGGTAATGCAGGCCACAACATCAACACTACGGCCTAATTGTTAGCAATACAGCATTTAAAAAAGCGCCTCTGATTATCAGGGCGCTTTTTATTTTCTGTAACGGAAACGTCAGGCGAATTTAAGAAAAAGCGTTGCCATTCACATGCATAATCGTAAATGTCCACACCACGAACGCTAGCGGGATATGCACTAAGGCATAGAAAAACTGATCGAGTCGCCCCATTCCTTTTGCTAACCAAATCAAATACAAGTGCAATCCAATCACCAAAGGGAACAGGGCTAATAGCGGATACAGAGCGACAGGGCTGGCATCGGAAAACAGGCTATGACTGAATAAAGCCCAAGCCACCATGACTGCGGTCGTAAGCGGCGGTGTTGCAATGCGATATTGCTCTGGATAGGGAAACATCCTACAACCTCTTGAGTCTCAATCGATAAACTTACGTTTTAGGTTTTCGTGCAATCAACTGTGCTTTATAACTGCTTTGAGTGGACTGCGGATCACTTAATCGACCTTCAAAGTAATGTAAAGGTTGCCAGTTAGCAAATGCTGATTTGAGTTCATTTTCAGTCAGCAAGAAATTGGGGTTACGCGGCCGCCCACTCTCAGCCTGCTGTGTGGTAAAGGTTTCATAGACGATAAGGCCTGTAGCCTTAATCGCCTTGGCAATTTGCGGCAATAATGGCCGATGCAGATAATTGAATACTAAAACAATGTCGTACTCTTCAATCGGTAGCGATGGCGCAGCCTCGGCTTCTAAATCCCATTGATATTTGCGGGCGTTCACATGCTCAATGTGCGACATGGCAGACAAATCCCTGTCGATAAACGTCACTTCTGCACCTTGCGCTAGAAACCACAAACCATTACGTCCAGAGCCGCAGGCAAGATCGAGTACTTTAAGTCCATCAAAGCGAGAAACAGGCCAAGTAAACTCAGTGATTAAGGCTGCGGGAGTCACGATTGGCGCATGGATTACAGACATTGGAATTAGCCCTTAATTTCTTTTTTCGAGTCGATTTGCCGACGATGCACAATAGAATAATGCCTGAGCCCTGCTGGACCATGGGACACAATCACGGACAAAAAGAGGATCGCGATTAACAGCTCAGGCTTGAAATTAGCCAAAGGGACAAACAAACCAAGTAAGCCTACTTTTACTAAGGTTAACACACCCTTAAGCTGAATTAACCAACGCCAATCACGCACAATTTCCCACAACATTAATATGCAGCCCGTCGTCATAGCGAGATACCAATAATTCAGCCATTGCGTTTTATCTACGCTTAATAAAATGCCACCACCGACACCGACGATCCCTAAAATATGCAATGCCCTTAAACTGGTTTTACTCAAACGTTGAACCCAAAAACGTTTTTCTGATATGCCTTGTTTGCGCATTACATCCCCTTAATAATCAACTGCGTAACATCTGGTTAAACTAATAATGCAATTCTATACAATAAAGGCTGGATAAATAACATTATTTATAGAATATATAAAAATAAATAAGCCATCTCCTCAATATACAGATTAAATTATAATCTCTATAAAATACAAATAGATAAATCATACCATCAAAACCATAATTCATGCTTTTTTATTTTACAAAGTTAAAACCAATCCATTCAACATGTTAACCCGCGCAAGTTATACCGTATTCGATCGGTGATTAGCCTCACCTTCATTAATATTTCCCGCTCTATTGCACATTTTAAATATGTTATTTACGCTGTAACAAAGGTTATGTGACTTGGGCACACATATACCTCTTTAGATAGTGCTAAATTTGCAAATGGAGAATGCTCTAACAGTGCGTGAGCTGCGTAAAAAATAAATATCACGCCACGATGAATAACCCTTATTAAGTAGATGAATGTACGGCGGAGGAACTACCATGTTCACAAGAAAGATTCAAAAAACAGCACTAGCCATGCTGATCTCTGGCGCAATGGCAGGAACTGCCTATGCTGCACCAGAAGTGCTAGCCGATTTTCACGGTGAAATGGGCAGTTGCGACAGCTGCCACGTCTCAGACAAAGGTGGCGTCAGCGATGACAACCTTAGCCATGAAAATGCCCAATGCGTTAGCTGCCACGGCGATTTAAAAGAACTGGCCGCCGCCGCACCTAAAGACAAAGTCTCACCCCATAAATCTCACTTGATTGGCGAAATTGCTTGTACAAGCTGCCATAAAGGCCATGAGAAATCAGTCACTTATTGCGATGCTTGCCACAGCTTCGGCTTCGATATGCCTTACGGCGGTAAATGGGAACGTAAGTTTGTTCCTGTTGATGCAGACAAAGCGGCACAGGATAAAGCCATTGCTGCTGGCGTAAAAGAAACCACTGATGTGGTTGTTATCGGTTCAGGTGGTGCAGGCCTTGCTGCTGCCGTCTCTGCCCGTGATGCTGGCGCGAAAGTGATTCTGCTCGAAAAAGAACCTGTCCCAGGTGGTAACACTAAGTTGGCCGCTGGCGGTATGAACGCTGCCGAAACGAAGGCGCAAACTAAGTTAGGTATTGAAGATAAGAAACAAATCATGATCGACGACACCATGAAAGGTGGCCGTAACATTAACGATCCTGAATTAGTGAAAGTGCTTGCAAATAACTCATCTGACTCTATCGATTGGTTAACCTCTATGGGTGCCGACATGACTGACGTGGGCCGTATGGGTGGCGCAAGTGTTAACCGTAGTCACCGCCCAACCGGTGGTGCTGGCGTAGGTGCACACGTAGCGCAAGTACTATGGGACAACGCAGTAAAACGTGGTACTGACATCCGCTTAAACAGCCGTGTTGTCCGTATTCTTGAAGATACGAAAGGCAATGTGACTGGCGTACTCGTTAAAGGCGAATACACTGGTTATTACATTATTAAAGCCGATGCTGTGGTTATTGCTGCCGGTGGTTTTGCGAAAAACAACGACCGCGTAGCTAAGTACGATCCTAAGTTAAAAGGCTTTAAAGCTACTAACCACCCAGGTGCAACCGGTGACGGCTTAGACGTGGCACTGCAAGCAGGCGCAGCTACTCGCGATTTAGAGTTCATTCAAGCTCACCCAACATACTCACCAGCGGGTGGTGTAATGATCACCGAAGCGGTACGTGGCAACGGTGCTATCGTGGTTAACCGTGAAGGTAACCGCTTTATGAACGAAATCACTACCCGTGATAAAGCGTCTGCCGCGATTCTGCAACAAAAAGGCGAAAGCGCTTATTTGGTATTCGATGACTCAATCCGTAAGAGCTTAAAAGCGATTGAAGGATATGTGCATCTGAACATTGTTAAAGAAGGCAAAACCGTCGAAGAGTTAGCAAAACAAATCGATGTGCCTGCCGCTGAACTGGCGAAAACCATCACGGCATACAACGGCTTCGTGAAATCAGGTAAAGATGCGCAATTTGAACGTCCAAACCTACCACGCGAATTAGCAGTAGCGCCTTTCTACGCATTAGAAATCGCACCTGCTGTTCACCACACTATGGGTGGTGTTGTGATTGATACTAAAGCCGAAGTGAAGAGCGAAAAAACCGGTAAACCAATCCAAGGCTTATATGCTGCCGGTGAAGTGACTGGCGGGGTTCACGGTGCTAACCGCCTTGGCGGTAACGCAGTATCTGACATTGTGACCTACGGCCGTATCGCCGGTGCTGAAGCGGCTAAATTCGCTAAAGATCACTAGTCACAAACCGTATAAGGGTTAACGGACTAACCCTTGGCTCTCAAAGCACGGTTTTAAATATGAGAGCCCTAGCTTGAATAACTCAAGCACTGCTAGTCAATCCATAAGCGAGCCATCAGGGCTCGCTTTTTTTATCAAGCGTTTTAGCTAATTGATGACAAAGCTCACTCTTTTAATAGTCAATTTTCTAAGGCTAAGGACAAAAAGCCCTAACTCACTTACACTCTTTGGCTGATAACTACATCACAATCCGTTAGGTGACTGAAATGAGAATTGGATTCTTTAGCGCAAAACATTACGACATGCAGCATTTTAACCGCACAAATGCCGCGTTTGGTGCACAAATTGAGTATTTCGATTATCGCCTCTGCATGCAAACGGTGAAACTTGCTGAAGGGTTTGAAATCGTCTGCGCCTTCGTTAACGATTCACTCTGCGAAGAAGTCCTCGTTGAACTCGCCAATGGCGGTACGAAAATCATCGCCATGCGCTGCGCAGGTTTTAACAATGTCGACTTAGTCGCCGCTAAACGCTTAGGCATGCAAGTCGTTAACGTACCAGCTTATTCTCCTGAATCCGTGGCCGAACATACAGTCGCACTGATGTTGACACTGAATCGAAAAATCCACAAAGCTTACCAACGCACCCGCGATGCCAATTTCTCCCTCGAAGGTTTAGTCGGTTTTAACATGTTCGGCAAAACCGTCGGCGTGATTGGTACAGGTAAAATCGGCGTAGCCACCATTAAAGTCTTGCTCGGTTTTGGCTGTAAAGTCATCGCCTACGATCCCTTTATCAATCCAGCGGTTGTTGCGCTAGATGTTGAATATCAAGATCTCGATGCGATTTATGCCAACAGCGATATCATCAGTTTGCATTGCCCGCTCACGGCCGATAACCGCCATTTGCTCAACCAAGCCAGCTTCGCCAAGATGAAACCCGGCGTCATGGTGATCAACACCAGTCGCGGTGGCTTACTCAATGCCTTCGATGCGATGGAAGCCTTAAAACTCGGCCAAATCGGTTCACTCGGTCTCGATGTGTATGAAAACGAGAAGGGCTTATTCTTTGAAGATAAATCGAATGAGATCATTCAAGACGATGTATTCCGTCGATTATCTGCCTGCCATAACGTGATCTTTACTGGCCACCAAGCCTTCCTCACTGAAGAAGCCTTAGGCGCCATCGCCCAAACAACCTTGAACAACGTAAAAGCGTTATGTGCAGGGGAACTCTCAGGTAACGAATTGTTTTAACTGACAGATAAAATCCTGACTGCTACAGTGAGGCTTCAACGTTTGAAGCCTCACAGAGAGAACCTCAATATGCTAGTCACTCAGGAAACTCAGGATATCTACACGCCTTCAGGGCTAATGCGCACTTATATCTACCGCCCAGAAGCACAGGGGCAATTCCCAAGCATCATCTTTTATTCCGAAATTTTTCAGCAAACGGCACCTATTGCACGCGCTGCAACAATTCTTGCTGGCCACGGTTTTGTGGTATTTGTGCCGGAAGTATTCCATGAACTCAATCCTTTAGGCACAGTGCTCGCCTACGATGAACCGGGTAAAGACAAAGGCAACGCCGATAAGTTTGCTAAACCTTTAGAACACCACGACAGCGACACCCAAGCATTAGTCGACTTTGCCCATCAACAAGCTTACTGCAATGGCAAAGTGGGCAGTATGGGCGTGTGTATCGGCGGCCACTTGGCCTACCGCGCCGCACTCAACCCCGCTATTTTAGGTGCATTTTGCCTCTATCCAACCGACATTCACTCCAACACCCTGCCCTGCGCCTACGGCAATGACTCTCTGAGCCGCAGCGGTGATATTCAAGGGGAATTAGTGTTAGTGTTCGGCAAGCAAGATCCCCATGTATCAGCTGAAGGTCGAGTGTTAATCCACCAGCAATTAATGGCGCTGAACCGTAATTTCACTTGGCTTGAAGTTAACGCCCAACACGCCTTTATGCGTGATGAAGGCGAACGCTACGATCCCGCACTCGCACTGCAAATGTACCTGCAAGCGGTAGCGTTTTTTCACAGGGTGCTGCGATAATTAGCTTTGAAACGGCTTACCACAAAAAGTCAGCAATCTTTAATTACATCGTTAAACCTTTATTGTATCGCTCAAATAGTGTGGCGGGTTGTCCAAAAAGACTTAACTCGCCGCACTATTTACGTTTAATAAACCACTAAAACACGCTCACTGAAACAAGCTATAACCTTAACAAACATTATGGCTTTAGTGATTCATCATCTTTTTATTTAATGAAACTAAGCACCTAGTAAAGGTAGATGTTTGATACTTTTGTATTTCAACGATAATTCAATACATTGGGAAATCGCGGATTCTGGCAAGGGATCATGGATACTTAACACTATGGCTCGATTCCCTTCAAACTGCAGCGCATGGGAATGTAGCTCTCGAAATGTATCAACCAGCTTGGTTTTACAATTAAAGAATAGGTAGTATTGTTCGGGATATTTTGGCTTCCAGTCAAATCTTACTGTACTGCCATTTTTAACTGAATAACTCGGCTCGCCCCATTTTAAACTCTCTTCCACCGCGCCTAAATCCTGCGCTGCGGCAATTGTAAAAATCAAGGTTCGGATCCGTAATAGCAAGGGTGTTATATGCTCAGGATAGCGTTCAAACTTGTTCTGCACTTGCGCTTGCATGCTCTTATCCTCCCATTTACACCATGCCGAATCATCATATCTGTAAAACAAAAAAACACGCTGCGGGCCCACATGGGTGAATGACAAACTCTTAGTGGGTGGCGATTATATCAGCACTTTATTATAAACCGCGCATTAGGGGTGTGACACAGTGTCGCAGGTCGTTGAGTTTTTATTGAGATACCCGCTTAATCCTTTATAAAACATACCATTATTTAAACAGACCTTTCATAGGCTTATTATGACCCGCTCAGCAGTAATGACTTCAATGGCGATATCCCTAGCCAGCATGGCCACGTTTTCAGGGATAGCAGCCGAAGCCGAAACTGAAGCAATGTTTCCAGCATCTGCAATTAAACCTCAAGTATCGACTCCCACTACCATCGAAAGAATTGCCATTACAGGGAGTCGAATTCAAAGGGAAGAGATGGCCTCCACCGCGCCTATGACCGTTTTTACCGCGCAAGATATCGAGAAAACCGGTGCCACCTCAGTTGAGATATTACTGCAAAGAATGACAGCCTCTGCGGGGTTTGCGGGTAATCAAACGAATGCCTATTGGACTGAAGGTGGCTATGGTTCAACCCAAGTTAACCTGCGCGGATTAGGGGTGAATCGCACACTCGTACTGCTCAATGGTCGACGTATGCTGAACAGTGGCACTGGGGCAAACTCCTCAGTTGATCTTAATACTATTCCCATTAGCGTGGTTGAACGAATCGAGGTATTAAAAGATGGTGCATCCGCCATTTATGGTGCCGACGCGGTTGCAGGCGTGGTCAATATTATCACTCGGCAACAAATCGATGGAGTTGAGTTTCAAGCGCGAACGGGCATAACCGAGCAAAACGATGGTGAACAGTACAAGCTCGACCTTGCCCTCGGTCATATCGGTGAGCGTGGCAGTGGATATATGGCGATGAGTTACGATAAAACCCAAGCCGTCGATATGCTGAGTCGCGCACCTTGTCCGCTTGAGGAAGTGAATGGTGAGCTAGTGTGTGGCGGTAGCTCGGCGCTGCCGGGAGGCAGAGGCCATTTCATTGATACCAATGGTAATCCAATCGGCGATCCGATAATGCTATTACCAACAGGAAGCACCCCTTACACAAGCAGCCATAAAGACAATACTTATCAGTATTTTAATGCGGTTCAACCTAACGAGCGAGTCAATCTTTTTGCCTACGGCGAATATGACTTAACGGCAAGCAGCCAAGTGTTTGCTGAAGCTATGTACACTCACCGTAGCTCACAATTACCCGCTACCCCGCAATCGGTGTCTGGAATAGTCATTCCTGCTTGGCATGAGTCAAACCCGACCGATGCAGACTTTCTACTCCAGAGTCGTAGACTGGCAGAAGCGCCCCGACAATTTAATATTCAAGCGGATACTTGGCGCTTAGTGACAGGTTTTAGAGGGGATTTAGATAACGGTTGGCAATGGGATGCCGCAGTTAACTTCGGCAGTAACCGTGGTTCCTATGAAGTGACCAATGTCATTAATAAGGCTCGTCTTGCCGAGGCGACTGACTATAGCAGTTGTCATTTTGATCCCAATGTCCCTTGCGCAGACTTTTGGGGAGCTGGCTCACTCACACCTGAAATGCTGGACTATTTCCTGTTTAACATGCGTGATAGCGGCGGTAATGAGCAGTTTAGTCTCACGACAAATATCACAGGCGCTCTATGGCAGTTACCCGCGGGCATGATGAGTTTTGCTGCAGGACTAGAGCACAGAAACGAGAAAGGATGGAATGATCCCGACCCACTTAAAATCAGTGGTGAAGCAAACACAGCCCAGCAAGATCCGATTGATGGTCGTTACACTGCCGACGAAATCTATCTTGAAGCCTTGTTACCTATTTTAAGCGACCAGCCATTTGCTAAGTCGGTCGAATTAACAGCGGCGTTGCGATATTCCTATTTTGATACCTTCGGTGGCGATACCAATTATAAAATGGGACTGCTGTGGGTCGTCAATGACGCAGTGACTCTGCGGGCCACGCGATCTACGGCATTCAGAGTACCGAATATTCCTGAGTTGTTTGGCGGCATAGATCAAGGCTCCATGAATACCACAGATCCTTGTAGCGAGTGGGTTAAGCTCGACCCTAGCTCGAATCGATACGCTAATTGTATGGCATCAAACGTGCCAACGAATTATAAGCAAGAAGGCACAACATTAACCGACCGTGGTGGCAATGCTAAACTTGAACCAGAAGAAGCCAATACCTTTACAGCCGGTATTGTTTGGGATCTGGAATTTATTGAAGGGCTCAATATCACGCTCGATTACTACAAGATAGAGATTAATAACGCCATTAACTCAGTCAATGGTTCGAGCAAATTAGCCGCCTGTTACGACAGTAAAGGGATGACACATCCTTTCTGTAGCGACGAGCACTTTGTGCGAGACGCGATGACAGGCAACATCACCTATTTACAAACACAACTGGGCAACGCCGCTAACGAAGTGGTTTCGGGTGTTGATATGGCGATGTTTTACCAGAAAGAAATGGGCAGCGTTGTGACTAATACGACTTGGGAGCTGAGCTATTTAGATCAATACGATCTGCAAACCTATGCCGGCGCCCCCGTTGAATCTCGAGCTGGCACCATTGGTTATGATGGTAGCTATACCAAATGGCGCTCAAACCTCTATTTTGATGTCACTAATGACAATTGGCGCTTTAGCTACAACATTCAGTATATTGGCGCGGCAGATGATCAATATGCCAATGCCGGAGAGATAGGGGACTCAGTTGATGCGATCACTTACCATAACGCACAGGTTCATTATCAAATGGACAACAATATTGCGTTCACAGCAGGTATCGATAATCTGTTCGACAAGCAAGCGCCATATCATCAAAGCTATACCGACGGTAATACCAACACTATGACGTACGACCTAATGGGACGTCGTTACTATGTCGGGATGAAATGGGCTCTGTAGTGCTTTGGTCTTAAGGGGGCAAGCCCCCCCTTAAGCAAGCTGGCTAAATTAGTTCACAAAATAAAAGGTGAGTCATCAACTTGAAGCGGGTTCACACACTTAAACGAGTCTCATCGGCGCACTTTCTGCACAGATGGTTGATGCTATTACTGGTACTGCCGATTGGGATCTGGTCAGTCACCGGCAGCTATTTCGTCTTAATGGATCTTGGGTTTATCCGTGGAAATCATATTAAAATGCAAGACTCACGGCATATCGATCCCAGCCAGATCCATTACCCAATGGCAGCGGTTTATAAACGTTTCCCCAAGGCTCAAGCAATCACGTTAACCTCAGTCACTGATACCCTCTATTACCGGATTAAACTGAACGATAAGTCCATTCTCGTGAACGCAGATTCGGGTGAGTTATTGCCTTCAATAACGGAGAAACAAGCCCGAATAATCGCTTCAAACTATCAGCATCATGACTCTTTACCCATCGAGGCTAAGCTTGTTAGTGCAACCCTGCTCACCGATATCGCCCCTGCAGAATTAGCGCCGCGATACTTGCCAGTTTGGAGAATGGATTTTAACGATAGCGCTGCTACAAGCCTTTACCTATCAGCGACAACGGGAGAGTTAGTCACGCGTAGACATGACTATTGGCGTTTGTTCGATCTCTTTTGGAAATGGCACATTATGGATTACGACGAAGGTGAAGCCATCGACAATCTTCTGCTGCTGAGTACGGCTCTAGTCTCTATTGTGGCTGTGTTAGCTGGCTTCATTTTATTTTGGCAGCGCAGAAGGAGGTATCTGAGATGATGCCGAATCTTAAACTTAAGCCTAAGCCTCAAAGTAAACGCTTCAAACGCTGGGTCAAAATCGCTCACTATTGGCTCGGTGCCATAGTTAGCATTCAACTGCTACTTTGGCTGGTTACTGGGGTCTATTTCAATTTGACGCCCCATTATGAACTCAAAGGAATGGAGTACCAACAGAGTCATCATCCTGAGCCGCAAAGGCAAGCGTTTGATCCTCAAAAGCTTGTGGATATCGCCCCCTTACTGGCGAAGCACACTCAAGTAGAAAGCCTGTCATTAGTGGCGCTTGCGGGTAAGCCCGTTTATGTACTCGATGCAAAGGTGCAGCGCTATGCACACCAGTGCCAACAGCAAACCTTGATTGATGCTTATACAGGCAATGCCTTACTTATTGATAAACAAAGCGCGCAAAAACTAGCGCTTGAAAGTTACACCGGCCCAGGCAAGATTACCCAAGTTAAGCAAATCTCAGCCCCCATTAGCGAATGGCCAACCCAGTGCAATTCACTGTGGCAAATAGCTATGGATGATGAGCTGTCGACGCGGATTTACATCAATGCGGTTAACGGTGAATTAGTTGGCCATAAAAATGACCACACAGATATCGCCGACTTGATGTTTAAATTGCACTTTATGGATTACCTCAATCAAGGCAGCTTCAACAACCCCTTTAGCTGGCTGTTTGGCATACTGACCTTGTTGCTATCCCTATCGGGCCTGTATTGGATTGTTGAGAATCTTGCACTCAAGCGCTATCGAATTAGTATTGGTTAAATGGCTAAATACGGTCTTACATCGGCCTATGGAGAATAAAGCCCCTATTGAGGGGCTGGAATAAATTCGCTAATTTTGATACCCAATAACAAATTGGGCTTCAGCTAATCGCCTTATGCTGCAGGGTTTACCTCAGCATCCAGCAAGCGACTTTCGCTATAGGCAACTAATTCTTGATTGCTAACACGGGTAATAAAAATATTATCAAGAAAAAAATCTACATCATCACCGGATTTACGGCCCGCTAATAACTGAGTGCTGCCGTCTTCATAGGCTAAGGTCATAGCGACGGTTTGTTCATCAGGATAGGTAATTTGTGCCTGTGTGAGTTTTACAGGGGCTGACTTTAGCTCATCACTTACATGGGGGTTAAGCTTGAAAATAGCATCGACGGGCATATCTACCACAGCAGGAGATTTATCGGTAATGGGATTTTTACCCGTCCAAAACTCGATAGTATTCACGATAAACAAATCGCCTGTAGCCGCAATGCCATAAATCGGGCTCAATAGAATAAACAGCCCAGCACGACCATAACGGTTATCCACTGCACTTAAATTTCCCTTAGTCACCATTTGGCTTAAACCCATTTGCCCCATACAGGCCGTTAATTGAGTCGTTAACACCGCCGCGATAGTCACAGCTAGAAGTTTAGATTTCATTGAATTCTCCCTTAAAAACAAAAGGGCGAAGTCTAAGCAGAGTGAATAACTAAACCGTGCGTTCAAGCACAGTATGAGGTAAAAAAACAGCGTGGCATGTAATAACCCCCCCCTGTATTTGTTAGTAAACACTCAGTAAGCAAGCAAACATAATGAGAAGATAATAGGATTAAGAGCCCCGGCAATCACTCACAACAGTTTGATAATCAATGTAGCACTGCGCAGCTAGCCAAACTACTCAGGATCAAACTTCTTCTTGCCTTCGAGTAACGCCTGACGTTCGGCTAAGGGCGTTTGATCGGCCAGCTTTAACACTGCCTTTTGCAGCATTAAGTTATTGGGATAAGTAATGGTATCGCCGTTATCACGGTGGATTAGCACATGGAATAACGCGATTTCAATAATCACGCCGCTAATATCTTCATCCTTATCCACGACTCGAATGCGCTCGCCGATACGGTAAGGAAACACGAAAAAGATCAGCACGCCTGCAGTTAAGTTACTCAATATCGACCACTGAGCCACTAATGCTACGCCCATCACAGCGAAGGCGGATGACACAAATAGCGACACATCCTGATAGCCCAGCCCGAGCGAGACCGCCATCAATGACAGAGTAATAAAAAACATCACATAAGAGATAAAACGAGTGACTAAACTGGTCCGCGCCACACTCACTTGCTTCATTTGCGCCAGTTTTCTCACCCAATGGGTTAAGGCGCGCTGTAAAAAGATAAACACTGCAAGATAAATACAGGCAAGCAGGATTTGATTTGTCATAATAGCGGCCCAATTAACTAAAACTGTCTGAATTCTAACTTTTTTGCGCGAGCAGTTATAGCCTGTGCAAGCGAGCCAAGCAGCGAAACCGAGTAATAAACCCAATATGGCCGATTCTACCCTCTTACATGAAACCCAAGACGCACTAGGCCCAATCCGCGTAATCGATTACGACGACTCACGGATCCTGTCCTTTGGGGACAACGACGAGCAGAGTAAAATCCTCAAGGCGGCACCCCATATTCCCCAGCACACTTATGTGCAAGCCATGTTGTTGGTTTTACTGTTTTGTAAGCCAAAGAGCGCCATAGTCTTAGGCTTAGGTGGCGGCTCGATTATTCACTCTCTACGTAATTTCGACGCGGCAATAAAGTTAACGGCAGTGGAATTACGCCCCGCGGTGATTGAGTTAGCTAAGCGCTATTTTCAGCTGCCGATAGGTAAAAAGCTCAATCTTATCAATGATGATGCCATCGCCTTTTTGGCCGCAGGCGATCATAAAAAAGTCGATGTAATTTTTGCCGATATCTACACAGCCAAAGGTGTTGAAACCGGGCAGCTTTCACCAGTATTCCTTGAGCAATGCACTAACCTTATCAAACCCAATGGGTATTTAGTGCTGAACTGCTGGAAAGAACATAGCCAAAATCGCGAGTTGTTGGCTGACTTACAACAGCACTTTGCCCATGTGAATGCTTGCCTCACTGGTGGCGGTAATTGGGTGATATTTGCCAGCCAATCGCCACAACTTTTAGGCACCTCAGCCCTGAAAAGTCAGGCTCAAACTTTGTCGCAACAATTGGATTTTGCCCTTGAGCGATCACTGACACGCTTTGGGCCTTGGATTTAATATTAATATCAGCAAAATAGCTTAAATTAGTTAACCCTAAGGCTGAGCTTTGATATTCTTCTCACACTCCCATGATATGAGCTGTCACCATGAAAAATAAGCACAAATTTATGTTAAGCGTTATGGCTCTGGCGTGCCTTAACTCTCTCAATGCTAACGCCGAGATTTTTAGTTTTGACACTCGTAGCTCACTGAATTCAGATACATTAATGCTATTCCAAAGCGCTGATGCTACTACCTATGGGATCGACTATTTACCTCAGTCGACCCAAGACCAATTAAACCTAGCGACGGCAGATAACAGCTTTTCTGGTAAGCAAGGTGAAATCCTTGAGATTTTAGTACCGAGCGAAATCGATGCTAAGCGAGTTTTATTGGTCGGTATTGGCGATGCTAAAACTTTAACACCCGGCGACATTAATACAATCGGCGGTAATGTTGCAGCCAAACTCGATACGGTTCCCCAAGCCACAGTGCGTGTGCTTACCCAAGGTTTAACTACCGCGCCGTTATTTGCCTCAGAGCTGGCCCACGGTATTGAACTGCGCAGCTATCGTTACACTCAGTTCAAGGCGAATACCCGCACCGAGAAGAACTACCAAATCGCCGTTGATGATTTAAGTGGCAACCAGAAACATCATAAAAATCTGCAAGCGGTTGAAGCAGGTGTGTTTTTAGCACGCGATCTCACCAACGCGCCCGCGGGCATTATGTATCCCGACAGCTTTGCCAATGAGGCGAGAAAACTCAAATCCCTCGGCGTTAAAGTCACAGTATTAGAAGCCAAAGATATTGAACGCCTACAACTGGGCGCCTTAGCAGCAGTCGGTAAAGGCAGCGAACGCCCACCTAAATTAGTGGTGGCCCATTGGCCGGGCAGCAAAGACGCGCCAATCGCACTGGTCGGTAAAGGTATCACCTTCGACTCAGGCGGTTACAACATTAAGGCGACGGGTACTTCAATCGCGCGAATGAAGTCAGATATGGCGGGCGCAGCCACTGTGCTTGGCACAGTTAAAGCCATGGCACTGCAAAAGGCGCCAATCAACCTAGTGGCGATTATGCCGATGGCGGAGAACATGGTCTCTGGCCACGCGATGATCCCTGGGGACGTGATTAAAACAGCCCAAGGGCTCACCGTTGAAGTGCTTAATACAGATGCCGAAGGTCGCTTAGTGCTGGCCGATGGCCTCTGGTACGCCAGAGAAAACTATAAGCCTTCTATTATTGTCGATGTCGCGACCTTAACGGGTTCTAAAGTTGGCGCACTCGGCAGCGTATATGCGGGATTGTTTACCGACTCTGAGACCTTGGTTCAGCAGTTAACCTATGCGGGACAACAGGTTGGCGAGAAAGTGTGGCGTCTACCCTTAGATCAAGCCTACGATGATGAGCTTAAGTCTACGATCGCGGATCTGAAAAACACCGGTAAAGAAGGCAGCGCAGGCGCTTCCTCTGCGGCCATGTTCCTAAAACGCTTTGCAGGCGAACAGCCTTGGGCGCATCTCGATATCGCGGGTAATGCCTTAACCGCCACCGATACCGCCGTTGTGCCTGCGGGCGCCACAGGTTACGGCGTGCGCTTGCTCAGCACTTGGTTAACTCAACCTAAAGCTAAGTAACCTGAGCTCGGGATAAGCAGAGCCGCTGAATAGGCATCTTTTCGGGCCTCTCTGCGTTGCTCTGTCTAACCATAGCTCGCTATGGCGTACGACAGAGCGCCTTGATATGCGCAAAAATCTGCGCATTCAGTCAAGAAATAGATTTTTCGTTTCAAACTAATCATTTATAGCATTGATTTAGTTTTGTTAAATTTAGATTTTTCGACACTCGTTATCCCGAGTTCAGGTTAAGTAATCACAGCTCACTTGCCGAACACCTTGGCATTCGCAACGCGGCCTTGTTTTAATTGAATTTATATTTAAGGGATATCACTGATATCCCTTTTTTATGCCCGAAATTTAGCTCAATCCATTCACTGAAAAGTCATCGAATACAATCCAGATCCAACCCCAATCACACCAAGCCCGCAGCTGCTGTGGAAAAACCGATTGAGTCCGACCTAATTGCACCAGCATTCGATTAAACCGATTAGGATAATAGTTTTTATCCGTTATCTTAATTTTATGCGAGTCGGTAATATGCTTCACATCGACAGGACGCAAGCAAATGTCCTCGTTATGAACTTAAGCAATCATCAACTAAATGGAAGCATAAAATGACTCAATCAATTATCAACAGCACAATCAAACCATTCAAAGCCACTGCCTATCACAATGGTGAGTTCGTTCCTGTAACGGAACAAGACCTGTTAGGTAAATGGTCAGTTGTATTCTTCTACCCAGCAGATTTTACCTTTGTTTGCCCAACTGAATTAGGCGACATGGCTGATCATTATGAAAAACTGCAAGGCATGGGTGTTGAAGTTTACTCAGTATCAACTGACACTCACTTCACTCACAAAGCGTGGCATGACACGTCAGACACCATCAAGAAGATCAACTTCCCAATGCTGGCTGACCCAACAGGTACTATCAGCCGTAACTTTGGCGTGATGATTGAAGAAGACGGTTTAGCACTGCGTGGTACTTTCGTGATTAACCCAGAAGGCCAAATCAAGGTCAGCGAAGTTCACGATTTAGGCATCGGCCGTAGCGCTCAAGAGCTAGTTCGTAAAATTCAAGCAGCTCAATATGTTGCGACTCACGATGGTGAAGTTTGCCCAGCTAAATGGCAACCAGGTGACGACACATTAGCACCGTCTTTAGACCTAGTTGGCAAAATCTAATTTAGCCTGCAAAGCGTCAACCCCGCCAGTCTAGCGTCCCAAGCTGATTGGCGTTACAACCAACACAGTTGTAGCGCCACGCAGCAAAGGATTAAGCCAGCCCCTGCAAGGGCCTAGACTGGCCCCCTTACCTCTCCCTTTTACGCGATTTTGGAGTCATCACATGTTAGATGCGAATTTAAAAAATCAACTGCAAACCTATCTGCAAAACCTCAAGAGACCAGTTGAACTTGTCGTGTCTGCAGATGAGAGCAAAAAGTCTCAAGAATTAAAAAGCTTAGCGCAAGACATTGTCAGCCTATCTTCTCTAGTGAGCCTGAAAGAAACTCAGGGCGAACGCACCCCGGCGATGACAGTGATTAACCCAGAGCTTAATACGCAAATCAGCTTTGCGGGCCTGCCTATGGGTCACGAATTTACCTCACTTGTGTTGGCTTTACTGCACACGGGTGGACACCCAATCAAACTCAGCGATGACATTATCGAGCAGATCCGCAATCTGCCGGGCAAATATGCCTTTGAAACCTATGTCTCACTGACCTGCCAAAACTGCCCAGACGTAGTACAGGCACTGAACATGATGGCGGCGATTAACCCGAATATTACCAACGTGATGATCGACGGCGCCCTGTTCCAAGACGAAGTGGCGAGCCGTAACATTATGGCCGTGCCTTCTGTTTACTTAAATGGCGAAGTGTTTGCTGCTGGCCGTATCAGCATTGGCGAGATTTTAAATAAGTTGGATACCAATGCCGCAAGCCGCAAGGCCGATGAAATTAATGAAAAAGCCCCATTCGAAGTTTTAGTAGTGGGTGGCGGCCCAGCCGGCGCAGCGGCCGCTATTTATGCGGCACGTAAAGGCCTTCGCACTGGTATTGTTGCCGACAAGTTTGGCGGACAAGTCGCTGAAACCGTTGGTATCGAGAACTTTATTTCGGTCAAAGCGACCGAAGGTCCAAAGCTAGTGGCAAACCTTGAAGCCCATGTACGAGACTACGAAGTCGACATCATGGACAACCAAAAGGCAGTGTCGTTATCAACAGATGGCTTGTTCGAGCTTGAACTGGCAAGCGGCGCTAAATTACGAAGCCGTACCGTATTGTTAGCCACAGGTGCCCGCTGGCGTGAAATGAACGTCCCCGGCGAGAAAGAATACCGCGGCAAAGGTGTTGCTTACTGCCCACATTGCGATGGTCCGTTATTTAAGGGCAAACGTGTTGCAGTGATCGGCGGCGGTAATTCAGGTATCGAAGCGGCTATCGATCTTGCCAACATAGTAGAACATGTCACTGTGCTGGAATTTGATAAAACCCTGCGCGCCGACGATGTATTGCAACGTAAAGCGGCGTCTATGGGTAACATTAAAATCATTACCCAGGCCATGACCACTGAAGTGACTGGCGATGGTACTCGGGTTAATGGCCTGAACTACACAGACAGAGCCACTGGCGAGAGTCACCATGTCGCACTGGCAGGTATCTTTGTGCAAATTGGGCTAGTACCGAATGCGGAATGGTTGAAGGGCACTATCGATTTAACCCCAAGGGGCGAGATCGTAGTCGATGAGCGCGGCCAAACCTCAGTCCCAGGTATTTTTGCCGCAGGTGATGTCACTAACTCACCGTTCAAGCAAATTATCATTGCCATGGGCAGCGGTGCAAATGCCTCACTGGGTGCATTTGATTACCTCATTCGTCACAGCGATGAAGAAATTAGCGATACCAAAGCAGCATAATAGTGCAACATTAACCGCATAAACTAAGAAGCCAGCGCAAGCTGGCTTCTTGTTTTTAAGAGAATTTGTTTCGAGTCTTGTGAGTTTATCGAACGCTTTAAACTATGGTACAAACAGGCAAATCCCATGGTTGAAAGCAACAAGATTAAGCAAAGTAGCCGTACCCAAGGCACTTGCCCCTCAAGTAACCCATTCAAAAAAGCGGAGGAAACAGAAAAACTGGCAAGATAGGCATATTGTAATTGTGTCAAGCTAAGTACCGCTATCGACTTTTTTCGTTAATAAAATATGCCACCAGCGCATTGGCATGCCCATGACCGAATTGATGCTCACCCTTAAGCCAAGCCACCATTTCCATATGTTTTTTACCTTCAAGACCTTGCAAAAGCGTTAGCCAGTGGGCGATCGGCTGACCATAGGTTTTCTCGATAGAAGGGAAATAAGATGCGGGGCCTTTCACTTTTATGCTATCGGCTACTGTCGTTGGGTGAGTTTTTCCTGTCATAACAGATGTCCTTATCTTGATATTTATAGAATTTACGTCAATAAAATCTAGCCTAAAGGTAGGGATTCTCTAACCGAATTTGCATTAAGGTTTCAGGCGTATCGACAGCGTTAAAACCAAACTGGGTGTAGAGTCCATGGGCATCGCGGGTGGCGAGCATTATTCGTCTTAATCCTTGCAGTTCGGGATGTTCCATAATTGCTGCCATCATCAACTTACTTAAGCCTAAACCACGGTGCGACTCAAGTACAAACACATCGGCAAGGTAGGCAAAGGTGGCTTTATCTGTGATTAAGCGGCCAAAGGCTACTTGTTTAGCTTCACTATCAAGCACAGCAAAACAGAGGCTATTGGCTAACGCTTTACGCAGCAATGCCTTTGGCATGCCCTGCGCCCAATAACTGTTACTGATAAAACCATGAATAACCTCAAAATCCATTTCTGCTTGATCACAACTCACACTATATGTCGGCATGACTCAACTCCCTTTTATCACCAATTAAGTGCAGCATTTGGCATTCAATATCTAGGCTATAACCACGTTATTCATTACAGCAACTACATAGCTTCAATCTGCTCGACCATGAGTTGCAGCGAGAAATTACCGCGATACTCATTCACATCGAGCTTATAGACGATACGGGCATGGTTAATCGTTGCATCGGGCCAAGTGTGTAAATCCACATTAAAGGCGATGGCATCGAGCATCACAGTGCCGCACTGGGTTTCAAGCACGAGTTTAAGGTGGCGCTCACCGACTATCCGCTGCTGGATAACCTTAAAATAGCCATCGAACAACGGCTCCTCGAAGGCTTGCCCCCAAGGCCCGGCATTACGCAGTAACTGGGCCATCTCAAGATTCAGTTCTGTGGGAGTGAGTTCACCATCGGACCACAGCTCGCCGGTTAGCAGTTCAGGTTTGAGTAGTTCACGCACGCCGTCATCGTAGGCTTTAGCAAAGGTCGCAAAACTGCCCGCTTTGAGTGACAAGCCCGCCGCCATCGCATGGCCGCCAAATTTGATAATCAGTCCCGGATGGCGCGTGTTGACTAGCTCGAGTAGGTCGCGCATATGTAAGCCTTTGATCGAACGCGCCGAGCCTTTGATTTCGTTATTACCCGCGTCGGCAAAGGCGATCACGGGTCTGTGGTATTTGTCTTTAATGCGCGAGGCCAAAATCCCGATAACGCCTTGGTGCCAATCTTCTTGAAATAGCGCGATACCCCAAGGTAACTCGTCTTCGTTGAGCTTTAAGTGCTCAAGGCTTTTTAAGGCTTCCTGCTGCATGCCGACTTCAAGCTCACGGCGCTCTTGGTTTAACCCATCGAGCTCGGCCGCCATACGCCGCGCGTACATCATGTCTTCACAGAGTAAGGTTTCGACGCCGAGCGCCATTTCATCCAGCCGGCCTGCGGCATTAAGCCTTGGGCCCACGGCAAAACCAAAATCAGATGCAACAATACGCGCCGGATTTCGCTTCGCCACTTCAAGCAGCGCAGTAATGCCCACACGGCAGCGGCCCGCTCGCACGCGCTGCAAACCCGCTTCGACTAAAATGCGATTATTGGCATCTAGCGATACCACATCGGCGACTGTGCCGAGGGCAACGATATCGAGCAGCGTCCCTAAATTGGGCTCAGCAATACCGCGCGTTTGATACCAGTTTCGCGTTCGCAGTTCAGCCCTTAATGCTGTCATCAAATAAAAGGCGACACCGACACCGGCAATCGATTTACTCGCAAAGGGGCAATCGGGTTGATTCGGATTCACTATCGCATCGGCAGCAGGTAACTCATGGCCGGGTAAATGATGGTCGGTAATCACCACTTGCATACCAAAGGCTTTGGCCGCAGCAACGCCATCAATCGATGAAATACCATTATCGACAGTGATCAGCATTTCAGCCTGTTTAGAGGCCGCAACCGCAACAATTTCAGGGCTTAAGCCGTAGCCGTAATCGAAGCGATTGGGGATCAAATAATCCACTTTAACTGCGCCCATCATCCGTAGCGCCAGCATGCATACGCTGGTTGAGGTCGCGCCATCGGCATCAAAATCACCGACGATCAAAATCGACTTATTCGCCTGCATGGCATCGGCAATAAGCGCCGCAGCTTCGGGTAAGCCTTTCATGGTTTCAGGTCTTAATAGACCCTTAAGGACAAGTTCGCATTCGTGGCTGAGCGCACCGCGGCGAGCGTAAAGCTGCTTCAATAGCGGCGAAAGATAAGCAGGTAAATGGCTATCATCAACGGTTGGGCGACGGACTATCTTATGGATCAAGGGACTCAAACTCTCATGAAATCGTGGCGATAAGATAACAAAAAGGTGAGCCTTAAGCTCACCTTTAGTGGGATAAATTTCACTATTTTGACTGTTACTGACGCGCTTCTAAGGTGCGTAATAAGTCCGCAGGGGGTTGATAACCTGGGATCATATTGCCATCTTCTAACACGATTGCAGGCGTACCATTCACACCAAAGGTGGTGCCTAAAGCATATTGCTCGGCAATTTTAGCATCGCATGTTGCTGCGGCAACTTTGCTGCCCGCTTTAGCGTCTGTCATAGCTTTTAATGGATCTTTAGCACACCAGATGGCTTGCATTTCGTCGGCATTGGCTGACGGCACGCCCGCACGTGGGAAGGCTAAGTAACGCACGGTAATGCCAAGCTTGTTGTAATCGGCCATTTGGCTGTGCAATTTACGGCAATAACCACAGCTGACGTCGGTAAATACAGTGACCACGTGTTTTTCATTTTTGGCTTTGTAAACCAACATATGGTCTTCAAGCGGCTTCATCATTTCTAAACGTGGGCCAGCTAATGCCGCTTCCGTTAAGTTTTTCATGCCTTTATCTAGGTCATACAAACTGCCGTGGAACAGTTTTGAACCATCACGACTAATATAGAGCACGCCGCGGTTGGTCATGGCTTGATACAAACCCTCAATCGGCGAATCCTGCATAGAAATGACTTCAACATCCAACATCTCAGTCAGTTTTTGCTTAATAGCAGCGGTATCTGGCGAGGTCGCTGTTGCGGCGTGAGCAAGAGGAGCTACAACAAGGGCAAAAATTAAAGATAATGCTCGGGTTAACTTCATGGGACATCCTATAAATTGGGTCTCGACGAGGAGATTTTGGGGTCGTTCAAACGCGATATACTTAATAGACCCCGTATGGGGGCAAAAAGTTACAGACAAGCCGCGCGGAAAGCAAATTTATGCTGTAACTAAATCCTTTTTCAGCCTCTTGGATGATGCTGTTGATGCAATTCCTGCAACCTTGCCCGCGCCACATGGGTATAAATCTGCGTGGTCGACAGGTCGCTATGGCCTAACAGCAATTGCACCACCCGCAGATCAGCACCGTGATTGAGCAAATGGGTAGCAAAAGCATGGCGTAATGTGTGCGGTGATAATGCGGTTTCAATCCCAGCACGAAGGGCATACAACTTAATTCGATGCCAAAAGGTTTGCCGCGTCATCATCTGCCCGCGTTTTGACGGAAACACCACATCGGACTGTTTATTGCCGAGCAACTCTTGGCGCGCAAACTTCATGTAGCTCTCGACTTCGGTAATCGCTAATTCACCCAGCGGCACAAGACGCTCTTTGCCGCCCTTACCCACAATGCGCACTAAGCCTTGGCGCAGACTCATCTGCTCCATCGTCAAGCCAACGAGCTCGCTCACCCTCAAGCCTGTCGCATACAACAGCTCTAGCATGGCTTTGTCGCGACATTCGACGGCATCTTCCACATTGGGCTCAGACAACAAGCGATCGACCTGTGATTCACTCAATGAATCGGGTAAATGGCGGGTTAATTTAGGCGACTCAACTAGGGCCATAGGATCGGCTGAAATCTGCTTGGTCTGCACTAAATAGGTATAGAAACGCCGTAAACTGCTGAGCAGCCGAGCGCTACTGGTGCGCGCAAAATCCTGCTCAACTCTAAAGGCTAAATACGCCCTGACATCGGCCTGAGAAACCGCAAGCAGCGTTACCCCTTGCTGAGCTTGATAACGATCAAAATGGCGCAAATCGGTGCGATAGGCCGATAAGGTGTTGTCACTCAGTCCCTTGCTCGACCAGAGATCATCAAGAAAAACATCAATGAGCGGATCGGGCTGATATGTCTTAGGCACAAAAACTCCATAAAAAAACGGCGTCATCAAATGATACGCCGTTGATATTAACTTAACTACATTTAAGCCTACATCAGCTTAACTGAGTCCCGCGTAAAAACGCGAGTACAAGGCTTAAGCAGCAGCCGTTTGATCACGACCACGACCAAAAACTAAACACAGTACTATGGTTGCAATCGTTGGCAGTAACCAAGCCATGCCTTCTTCATAGAGTGGCAGCTTAGATAACACGGGAGACATCACATCCACGACATGGATAAAGCCCTGTGCTAAGCCATTCACCGCTTGACCATCAGCGCCAGTCAGGCTGCTTGCCGCCACTTTAAGGCCATCGAAGATGCCGAAAAACAGTGCCACGCTCAGTACTGCACGGTGTGCAAACTGCGGATTCGCAAAGTAAGCGGTCAAGAAAGTGATGACCACTAAGGCGATTGCCACAGGATAAATCGTCATTAACACAGGAATACTGATGGCGATAAGCTGCGTAAGACCCACGTTAGCAATCACAGCACAAATCACGCTTAAGAAGATCACTAGGAAACGGTAAGACAGTTTAGGCATCAGCTCATTGAAGAACTCTGAACATGCACTTACAAGACCGACCGCTGTGGTTAAACAAGCTAAGGTCACGACCGATGACAGTAAGACTGAGCCTAAATCACCAAATTCACGGGTCACATAGTTTGTTAAGATCTCGCCGCCATTTTTAGCACCGATGGCGATATCGCCTGCGGTCGCACCTAAAAAGAACAGCGACACATACACAAAGGCTAAACCAGCGGCAGCAATAAAGGCGGCGCGGATCAGATATTTAGTTTGAGCACTCGGTTGATCAATCCCCTTTTTGCGCAGGATATCGATAATCAGCATACCAAACATTAAGGACGCTAACGTATCCATAGTGTTGTAGCCTTCCAAAATACCTTTGGTCAGCGGATGGTTTTGATAATCGCCTACGGCTTGGCCCACTTCGGATGCGGGTAAAAACATCACAGATGCAGCCAATCCAACTAACAAGATCAATAAAATAGGCGTTAATACTTTACCTACGCTATCGAGCAGCTTGCCAGGGAAAAGCGCCAATAACATAGTGACGGTAAAGAAACACATGGTGTATAGCAGTTGTGACAGATTCAGTTCTAAACTGCCCAGTAAAAATGTGGCCGTGGTGTCATCGATAAAGGGCTTAGCGCCAATCTCGTAAGCCACTAAACCGGTACGCGGCGCAGCAAACGCAGGGCCGATAATGATATAAATCGCGATAGCCAATGTCGTTGCTGCAAATACTGGCAGCATAGCCATAACCTTACCTTGAGCCTTAGCGACAGCAATCAGTCCAACTAAAGGTAAACCTACGGCGGTAATCAAAAAACCCAACATGGCGAGGGGCATATTACCGCCCGCTAACATTCCCGCGAACGGTGGAAAAATTAGGTTACCTGCCCCTAAAAAGAATGCGAAGGTCATAAAACCTAAGCCCAATGTATCTGCGATACTCATCTGATTGTCTTGCACTGGAAGCCCCATCTTGTCTTATTGTTTTTTTACAAACTTAAGTGATTATGTGTCGATTAGCCATAGCTAAAACAAAGCCCATCCGGAGTGCAAATCTTTGTTTACACAATTCCGTGGTAAATATGTTCGATATCTGTCGAGTTTATAATCTATGACAAACTTTTGTGCAGCCGTACTGACTACTAATTCACCACCAAACTCGTTTACCTATCCGTTAATCATACAAAGTGATTAAAAATGGGGGCGAAACTAATACCAGACTTAAAGTGCTAATACAAGACAACAAGACCATTAGGATAAAAAAAGCGAAATAATGCTAATTACCTGCTAACAAAAGGTTTCCAAGGCAATAAAATAAAGCGTTAATTAAGTAAAATCTGTATTGCGCCGTAAAAATAAAATCTTATGCCGACACAAATTCATACATCTAGGGTTACACCTTCTGTTTAAAAGCATTGGCTAAAAACGAGGGCTAGAATTAGAATACTGCCCGCCCAATATTGGGCCTAACCACCTTAGAACGGCAAAAATTAACTCTCCATGGCATTCACTTTTAAACAATTTCATATCGATGATATGAATTGCGGCATGGCCGTAGGCACAGACAGTGTCGTCCTAGGCGCGTGGGCTCAACTGACCGCAGCAAAAACAGTGTTAGATATTGGTGCTGGCAGCGGCTTACTCAGTTTAATGGCAGCGCAGCGCAGCCAAGCACACATTACCAGTGTCGAGTTAGACACAAGTGCAGCCGAGGCTTGCCAGCATAACTTCCACAATAGTCCGTGGGCGAATCGACTCACCTTAGTCAACAGCAGCATCCAAGACTTTTGCCAACAGATTGAGTATCAAGAGTATTTTGATCACATCATTTGTAATCCGCCCTATTTTGAGCAAGGCACACAGGCGATACAATCCCAGCGCGCTATGGCCCGTCACACAGATAGCTTAAGTTTTACCGCGCTACTCGATGCCATTCATGTGTGCCTAGCACCGCAAGGAAACGCAAGCCTCATATTACCAATGCAGAGCATGGCGCGTTTCAATGAGATTTTAACGCACTCACCGCTCAGTCTTATTGAAATGACTAACCTTATCAGTATTGTAGGAAAAAGCGCCAATCGAGCACTCTGCGTACTCGCGCACAAGACTCACCCTCAAATTGCCACGAAGATCAGTGATATCACTATTCGAGAACTTTCAGGCCAATACACCCAAACCATGGTGCAATTGATCCGAGATTTTTACCTTAAATACTGATATCGAGCCCAGCCCTGACACGTAAAGTAAAGGCCGCTAAGTTTGGCAAAGGTAACGAAGGGGCCAATTCCCCCAAAATTAGATGCTAATACATTGAGCTTAAAGTAATTAACTTATGCCTATTACCATAAAACTTTACCGGCTGAGAAGATAAACACCGGAGATCTAGATAAGTTATTTAAGTTAACCGCTATAACCTTTATAATGCTTCGCTATTATCCGTCGAGACGCTGCGCATGCAATTTGAAGATTTCCAGCTTGACCCTAGCTTATTAGAGTCGCTTAATGCCATGGGGCATCATTCACCCACCACTATTCAGCAAGAAACTATCCCTTATGCCCTAGAGCAAAGAGATATTCTCGCGCGCGCCCCGACAGGAACAGGTAAAACAGCGAGTTTTTTACTGCCATCGTTGCAACATTTAATCGACTTCCCCCGTCGTTTCGCTGGGCAAGCACGTATTCTGATCCTCACGCCAACCCGTGAGTTAGCCAGCCAAATCCACCGTTATGCGTGTCACTTAGCCACAGGCCAAGGTTTGGACATAGCGATTGTGACTGGTGGTGTGCCTTACGGACCACAAGAAGAAGCCTTAGCGGGCAACGTCGATATTCTGGTCGCGACCCCTGGCCGCCTGATGGAATATTTAGACAAAGGCAATTTCAACGCCCAAGAAGTCGATATCTTAATTATCGACGAAGCCGACCGCATGCTAGACATGGGCTTCTCTTCTGTAGTGCAAGCGATTGCTATCGAAGCCCAAGGCCGCAAACAGAACATGCTGTTCTCTGCCACCTTAGAAGGCGGCGGCGTGCAACGTTTTGCCCGCGAAGTGTTAAACGACCCGATTGAAATCGATGTTGAAGCCCCTCGCAGTGAAAAAGCCAAGATCCACCAATGGATCCACTTAGCCGATGATAAAGAGCATAAATTTGCCCTGCTATGTCATCTGCTGCGCCAAGAAGATGTTAAACGGACTATCGTGTTCGTGAAAACCCGCGACATAGTTTCTAGCTTAGAAGGCCAGTTACTGAAAGTTGGCATTCCCTGCGCATTCATGCGTGGCGATATGGAACAGAAAAAACGTTTCCAAGCCTTAAGTCGTTTTACTAAAGGTGAAGTTAACGTCTTGCTGGCAACCGATGTGGCTGCACGCGGTATCGATATCGACGATATCACCCATGTGATCAACTTCGACATGCCACGATCTGCCGATACCTATATTCACCGTATCGGTCGTACTGGCCGCGCTGGCGCCAAAGGTACTGCGATTTCGTTGGCCGAAGCACACGATATGCGTATCGTCGGTAAAATCGAGCGTTATATCGAGCAACCGTTGAAACGTCGCGTGATCGAAGAGCTGCGTCCAAAGAACAAAGAAGCGCGGACACCGGGTAAGAAAAAAGCCAAAGTGAAAGCCAAAGAAGCAGCGAAGAAAACCAGCAAGAAAGAAGCGGCAAAGAAAGCGAGTAAAATCGCCCGCAAGAAGAAGTAACCTCAGCTTGAAATAATCCAACTAAAGCCGCTATATGCGGCTTTTTTATTACCTAAATTTAACTCAATGCAATAAATCAACTGGCGAGTAAAAGCTAGTCATAATATATAGAGCATGAAATACGGCCTACTTATCTCTGCCAATCCGCAAGCTAATTGTTCCTTATTTCAATATATTCCAATTACCTAAGTGAACCTTTCACCCTTTATCTGTTCTAAATTCCGCCAAAATATCGGTTCCTAGTGAGCAGTTGTGTCAAACCATCACTTTTAGACACATTTAATTTACAAAAATAAATTTATTGGCGCAGCCGACTCTGCTACTTTAACCCCATTACGCGATTAGCATGGATGTAACAATAATATGATGAAGACCCTACTGAGGAGACTTTCTCCTTTTCTTATTCTGCTGCTGTTTGTCTTTGGCGCAGCCTTATTAATGAAAACTAAGGAGGCGCCAGAACAAAAACCGGAAGAGATGCCCATTCCTATCGTTGACGTCACGCAAGTGACTCAGCAAACGGTATCGCTAAACTTACCGTCCTACGGTGTGGTTACGCCAAAATATAAAACCCAGCTTGTGACTGAAGTTCAAGGCAGAATGCTGAGTATTTCCGCTGATTTTGTGGCGGGTGGCATAGTCAAAAAAGGCGACCAACTCGCACAAATCGAGCCCTCAGATTACGAGGCTGATTTAATGCAAGCCGAAGCAACACTGGCCCAAGCTACCGCCGCGCTGAACGAAGAAATTGCCCGCGGTGAAGTTGCTAAAATCGAATTCAAAGGCTACGACAAAGGTTTACCCCCAGAGTTAGGTCTGCGTATTCCACAGCTTAAAAAAGAGCAAGCCAACGTTAAATATGCGCAGGCCGCACTGGCGCGTGCCCAACGTAACCTTGAGCGCACAGTTATCCGCGCGCCGTTCGATGGCATAATTAAAGCGCGTAATGTCGATTTAGGTCAGTATGTTAGCTTAGGTACAAACTTAGGTGAGCTTTATGACACTAGCGTGGCTGAGATCCGCTTACCCATTTCCAATGACGATTTAGCCTACCTAGAATCGGTGGATAATCCCGATACTCAAGTGACGCTGAGCGCTTCTTTGGCGGGTAAAGAAAATACTTGGGTTGGCAATATTATCCGCAGCGAAGGCGTGATCGATGCTGAAAATCGCATGGTGTATTTAGTCGCTGAAATCAAAGACCCGTACCTGCGCGCCAATAAAGTTGCTGGCAGCTTACCGCTTAAATATGGCAGCTTCGTCAATGCAGTCATTAAAGGGCGCACCGTCGATGGCATAGTTAAACTACCCCGCCATGTAGTTCGTAACGATCACGTCGCCTTAGTGAATGACAAAAATATTGTTGAAATGCGCCATGTAAATATCGTTCGTAGCGATCTCGACAATGTGTATATCAAGGACAGTCTAAAAACGGGCGAGCGCGTCGCCACCACTCACTTCAACAGCATGGCAAACGGTCAACTGGTCAAGGTCTTAGGTGAAGCGGCATTGCCGACTGAGACGCCAAAAGAAGACACGCCTGAGTCGAGTCTTGCGGCCACTGGAGTGAAATAATGGACACTCAAAAAGGGATCTTAGCCTGGTTCGCCCGCAACAGTGTGGCCGCGAACCTGTTAATGTGGGCATTGCTGGTCGGCGGTTTGTTCAGCACTGTCTTGATCAATAAAGAAGTGTTTCCTTCTTTCGAACTCAATTTGCTGAATATTTCCGTCGCCTATCCGGGCGCGGCGCCACAGGAAATCGAAGAAGGCATCAACATCAAGATTGAAGAAGCCATCCAAGATATCAACGGTATCAAGAAGGTCACGTCAGTGGCTAGCGAAGGGGTAGGCTCGATTACGGTTGAAGTTGAAGACGGTTACGAAGTGCAAACCGTGCTCGATGAAGCCAAACTGAGATTAGATGCGATTTCGACCTTCCCAGTGAACATCGAAAAACCCAATATCTATCAGATTAAACCTGAAAATAACGTCATTTGGGTGTCCGTCTATGGTGATATGACACTGCACGATATGAAGGAGTTGGCTAAGTCGGTGCGTGACGATTTAACCCAACTGCCAGCCGTGACCCGTGCCAAAGTCACCGGTGTGCGCGATTATGAAATCGCCATCGAAGTCTCTGAGAATAAATTACGTGAATACGGCCTGACTTTCTCGCAGGTTGCATTAGCAGTGCAAAACTCTTCCTTTGACTTACCCGGCGGTTCGATTCGCGCCCAAGATGGCGACATCCTGCTGCGCACCAAAGGCCAAGCCTACACGGGTGATGACTTTGCCAATATCGTCGTCACCACTCGCCCCGACGGTAGCCGGGTGATGTTGCCGCAAGTGGCGACTATCAAAGATGATTTTGAAGAACGGTTAGAATACACCCGCTTTAACGGTAAACCGGCCGCGATTATCGAAGTCACCAGTGTTGATGATCAAAATGCCTTAGACATTGCCGCTCAAGTAAAACAATACGTCGAGGATCGCCGCGCGACACTTCCTGCCAACGCGCAACTCGATACTTGGGGTGATATGACTCACTACCTCAAGGGCCGCTTAAACATGATGATGTCGAACATGTTTTACGGTGCCTTGTTGGTGTTTATCATCCTAGCTATGTTCCTCGATCTTAAGTTGGCGTTTTGGGTCATGATGGGTCTGCCGGTGTGCTTCCTCGGCACTATGCTGATCATGCCGCTCGAACCTTTCTCGATGACGATCAACATGTTGACCCTGTTCGCCTTTATCTTAGTGCTCGGGATAGTGGTGGACGATGCGATTGTCATCGGCGAGAGCGCCTACACAGAGGTCGAACGCCACGGTCACTCGGTTGACAATGTGATCCGCGGCGCGCAAAAGGTGGCGATGCCCGCGACCTTCGGGGTATTAACCACGATTGCGGCCTTTATTCCCATGTTAATGGTTTCTGGCCCTATGGGGATTATCTGGAAATCCATCGGCATGGTGGTCATCCTCTGTTTGGCCTTTTCCTTGGTCGAATCTAAGTTCATCCTGCCAGCGCATTTAGCGCACATGAAGTTTAAAAAGCCCGGTGCGCCAAGGGGATTCTTTGGTCGCCTCAAAGCCAACTTTAACGACAGAGTGCAGCACTTTATTCACCACAGTTATCGCAACTTCCTCGAGCGCTGTATCAAGCAAAGATACAACGTGGTCGCGGCCTTTATCGGTGTGTTGATCCTCTCCATTGCCTTAGTCGCCAGTGGCAAAGTGCGTTGGGTATTCTTCCCTGATATTCCCTCAGACTTTATTCAAGTTCAGCTTGAGATGGACGAAGGTAGCTCGGAAGAGAACACTTTGAAAGTGGTGCAGAGCATAGAAGAAGCCCTGTACAAGATGAACGACAAAATGGAGCAAGATAACGGCTATCAAGTGGTGAAACACAGCTTTATCAATATGAGCTCCCGCACCTCTGCCTTTATTTTTGCCGAACTGACGAAAGGCGAAGACCGCGAAGTCGATGGTGTGACGATTGCTGCCGCATGGCGTGAACAATTGCCCGAGCTTCTATCGGTCAAAAAACTCAGCTTTAACGCGAGCACTAACGATGCCGGTGGCGATATTTCCTTCAGGTTGACCTCAAGCGATCTCGATGAACTATCCGCAGCCTCTAAAGAGTTGAAGCAAAAACTCGCCAGCTATGAAGGCGTATATGATATTGCCGACAACTTTTCCTCGGGTAGCCATGAAATTCGCCTGAAGATACGTCCAGAGGCTGAAGCCCTTGGCCTGACCCTTTCCGATTTAGCTCGCCAAGTGCGTTACGGTTTCTATGGTTATGAAGCCCAACGTATTTTGCGTAATAAAGAAGAAATCAAGGTGATGGTGCGCTACCCATTAGAGCAGCGCCGCACTGTGGGTTACCTGGAAAACATGCTGATCCGCACGCCAACGGGCACCTCGGTTCCCTTCTCGACTGTGGCACAAATTGAGAAAGGCGAATCCTACGCCTCAATTACCCGTGTTGACGGTAAGCGGGCGATCACCATCACGGCAAATGCCAACAAAAACATAGTCGAACCTTCAAAAGTGGTACAGGAAATCCAAAAAGATTACCTGCCACAATTACAGTCCAAGTATCCTAAAATCCAAACCGCGTTAGATGGCGGCAGTTTAGATGAACAGAATGCTATGATCGGTTTGATGCAAGGTTTCTTCTTTGCGCTGTTTACCATTTATGCACTGATGGCAATCCCGCTAAAATCCTACAGCCAGCCGTTGATCATCATGTCGGTGATCCCCTTCGGGATTATCGGCGCCCTGTTCGGTCACTTGATTCAGGGACTCGCGATGAGCGTATTAAGTCTCTGCGGCATAGTGGCACTCGCGGGTGTGGTGGTGAACGACTCTTTGATTTTGGTCGACTTTGTTAACCGTGCGCGGGAGCAAGGTCAATCGGTTAGACAGGCGGCAGTGGATTCGGGCTGTTATCGCTTTAGGGCGATCATCTTAACGTCACTCACTACCTTTGTCGGCTTAGTGCCTATTATTCTCGAGCGCAGTTTGCAGGCGCAAATTGTGATCCCTATGGCGACGTCCCTCGCCTTCGGTATCCTGTTCTCGACTGTAGTGACGCTGATCTTAGTGCCGCTGTTGTACATCATACTCGACGATGTTAGCCGCTCTAGCAGCCGCTTCTTCAACTGGTGGTGGCAGCCTAAAAAAACCAATGATGAGGACGTTAAGCATCCGGATTTTGAGCAAGCTGTCACGACTGACTATAAGAAAGACTATTTATAGGCTGTTAACGACAGACAGTTAGCGATAGGCAGTTAGCGATAGACAGTTAATCAATGTCTTGGACCTTAAAAAGAGAGCTTAGGCTCTCTTTTTTATTGCCAGTGCTCACTCAATTCCACATCAGCATCAAAGTCACTATGCCGTGAGTGGGTTTGAGCTTTCAAGTTGCGATCTAGCTGACAGTTATACCATCGGGCTTTCGCTACACTGTGCTCAAGTCGTCAGTTATCGTTAGAATGAACCTATCATTATGTCTGAGCATCTGCATAAGCAACACCTTGATAACCCGCACGTTGTCACTACTGAAACCCTAGCGAACGGTCACATTACAGATGAAGTTTGCACAAATGAAACCTGTGCGACCGAAACGCTAGTCTATGACATTCGCCGCAGTCGTTACCTCAATATCACTGGTCGCTGCACCCTGCGCTGCGCTTTCTGCCCAAAACATAATGGAAGTAAACAAATCCACGAATACCAACTTGCCCTGTGCCATCAACCTAAGCCAGAGGAAATTATCCCTCTGCTTGGCGATGTTAAAGACTTCGAAGAATACGTGTTTTGCGGTTATGGCGAGCCAACCTTAAATCTTCCAACCCTGCTGACGGTGGCAAAAGAGATCAAACGCAGGGGCGGACGAGTACGGATTAATACCGATGGTTTAGGCAATCTGGTCCATAGACGCAATATTCTGCCGGAACTTGCCGATTGCGTTGATAGCTTATCGATTTCACTCAATGCGGATAATGAAGCCGCCTATATCAAACATTGCCGCCCAAAACTCGCGGGTTCCTACGCCGCCGTGCATGCCTTTATCGCCTTGGCACCACACTATATTGAAACAGTACAAGTCTCTGCCATCGAAGGATTAGCGGGCGTCGATATCGATATCTGCCGTGAACAAGTGGAGTCCTACGGCTGTGAATTTAAACATAGGGTGCTTGGCGCTTTAGGCTAAACGGCATTCTAAAAAGCCATAATCGACTGAAATACCCAAGCAAATAACACTGTCGATGACGTGAGTGGTACATGTGTGATCGTCTTAACTTTTACTCAAGAAATCTTGCTGAGTAACTTGGCACTGTCGTAACAATTCTTTCGTGTTAACATAGCGAAATTAACAGATCACCCACTCATTATCGGTTCATGCTGAAGAATAACCCAAGCACGTATCCCCTAGCGCCACTGCTCTCTTTGACTCAAGGGATCCATTGGTCGCATCAACGCTTATTAGCCGTTGCAAGCCAGCTCTCTATGCTGGTAATTGGCATGATCATTTTAACTAACTTAATCATTACCTTAGGTGAACGCCGCCTACAGGAAGAATGGGCGACACAGAGATACAGTGAACTGCAAACCATAGGCACACTGATCACTGATAAAGTGTCTTTTCAGCAATTTCGCACCCAAATTTTTGCCAATGGTGAGCTGCTAAAGCAGTACTTAAGCAATCCTACCGCCAAGCAACAACTCAAATTACAGGAAGCCTGGCTAGATCTAGTGAAGCATATTCCTGAACTGCTCGGTATTGCGCTGTACGATCCCCAAGGCAATTATATGTTCTCTACTCCTTCCAATTTCAGTAAAGATGCCTTACCGCCAACCTTGCTTGGCGCGAGTCGTAACATGGGTGGCAAGGAGGTTTACACTTCGCCACTGGAGTTTGTTCCGATTGAAGGCATGCTAGAACCCTATATGTATCAAATGGCTTGGCTCGAAAAGCCCGATCAAAGCTCTATGGGTTATCTGGTGACATACAACTCTATGGTGCAAATGCTCGAAGCCATAAAGCCGGCTTTTTCGAGTAATAAGTCGCCTATGTTAGTGCTCGACACCCAGGGATTACTCTATGCTGGCGCGAGCGCTCTCGCCCCGTTAAGTAATATGCCTGAAACCTTAGGGGCAAGTTTAAGACAAACTTATCCCGCCCTGTGGCGTGATATGTCCATGAGTAATTTTGGCCAGTTCCACGGTGAAGAAGCCACCTTTGTTTACCTTAAGGTCGAACTGACTGCCCAGCCAGAAACCCGCAGAGAATACTTTTTACTCTCCTATGTGCGTAACGCCGACATAGCCGCACGTTTTTCCCAGTGGCAAAACATTGTCATAGTGGCATCGCTAATCTTAACCGTACTCGCCGCTTGGGTTGTGCTGCTCAGCCACATGTATCGCTTACAACAGCGTTCACGCCAATACAGTATCGATGTCGCCAATGGCTTATTTAACAGTGACATTGGCTTTATGATGGTCAACGAAAACGCCAGGGTGATCAGCGCCAACACTAAGGCGGCAGAAGCGACCTTAGTGCCACTCGATGAACTCACAGACCGTAATCTACAACGTACCTTGTGCCTCGATGATAAAACCTATGCCGAGCTGATGGAGCAAGTGCATAAAACGGGTCAATGGTCTGGTGAAATCAGCCTAGAAAGTATCAATGGCCCAACGCTGCGGGTGCATATCCGCCAAGCGCCAAGGGCGAGCCGAGGTTCACCACATCTATTGATCACCCTTGAAGACATCAGTGAATTAGTCAGTAGTAAAGAACAAGCATTTCTCAGTGAGCTTTTATGCGATAGCACAGTCGCAACAGCGCTAACAGATGCCAATGGTAAACTGATTAAAATCAACCCAGTATTCGATGCACTAATGCAACTCAATGGCGATTTAAATCAAGATTTAGCCTCGCTGCTCGCCAACGATTTAGGTAATCAATGGCAAAGAATTAGCGCTCAAATCGCCATGCAAGGTCAGTGGCAGGGGCAAATTCTATGCTCACCTAAACAGGCGCACTCCAATTGTTTGCAGGCGACCTTGAAGGGCCATGTGGCCGCCGATGGTGAGATTGATTATATCGTCTGTACCTTAGAGCAAGCTGCCGAACGTGGCCGAGGCACAGAGAAGCGCAGCCTTGTGCCCCATCGCAGTACGATTCTGCTGAGCTTAGTTGATTTAGAACGTTATTTTAACTCGCTGCCGCCGCCAAGCCGCCTGAGTTCAAGCTTACTGCTAATGGATATCAATCCCGAAGGTATGCTGAGCCACATGAGTGACATAGACCAACTGGCGAACCGTCAGCAAGAAGTTGAGGTTCAATTACTGCTTGAAATCCCAGCTAATTATCAGATTTTGCATTGGCAATTAGGCAAACTACTGGTGATGCTACCCGATACAGATGCCACCCAAGCGCATAACTTTGCTCTCAATATGATGGAAAAGCTCAACAGCAATGGCTTAGGTGAAGGGATCAGTATCGGTATTGCGGGTTATCAAGAAGGCCAGACACTTGAGCAGTATCTGAATAATGCCGAAGTCGCCCTAAAACGGGCGAAACAGAATAACGATCAAAATATCGGTCAGGCCTTTACTCGTCATCAATCGTAGATTCGGGCATGTTGACCGAATCGGGCAATTGGCTCTGGGTAATCTCAATAATCGTCGAGCGGTTCATGGTGATTTTGTAGCGAATATACTGCGGGGCTTCGCGGCCATCGCGTAGCACTAAAATCAAGTTAACTTGATAACGCCGCTCAACCGATTCATGGCTGATTTTACCTTCAACTTCCTTATAAATCTTCGCCTTACCCCGCTCTAAGTAGCGGGCAAAGGGCACTAAACTAAAGTTCACTTGCTCTTGAATGGTGGAGTATCCCGCTTGGAACTCACTCTGATTCACCTTAGTGGCAATTTTATAGTGCAGGATTTCCGCATCGACCTTATTTTGGCTATGCCTGTGCTTTAGAATTTCGCTGACTTTATCGGGCAGATCTTGCTGGCGCATAAACTCAAGCCATACTAACTGCTTAGCAATCACCGCCTGACTAGTGGTATCACGCAAAATCCGGCTCCAGCGTGGCCTGCCCCGCTGAATAAAACGCCACATGGCATTACGCACGTCATCCTTAAAGATTTCCCTGAAGCCGTAAATCACCGCCAAGGTCAGCACTAAGGCAATGGTAAAGCCGCTGAAGGCGCCCTGCGCTTGAATAATCAACGCCGACACCACCAACATCACTAACGCCGTCGCCAGTCCCGTCGTGAACTTTTTAAGGCCAATTCCTAAGGGCTTTAACTCTTCTTTGAGTACCACACCTTGTTGGATTAAACGTCGTAACAACAACATCTTGTTTGAGATACGGTTAGGATCTTGCTTAGTTTGCGCCGAGTTGTAGTTATGCTCATCCCGATAGGCGCACTCATTGCGACACAGTGTTAGCACCCGTTCTTGGATATCGTTGAAATCACTGGTACGTGTAGCATGGGCGAGCACTTTTAGTAACTGCTGCTCGCAGAACCAAGACAGGTAGTTGTCGGCATTTTCGAAGTAGGATTTCCATTTAGGATCGCCCGGTTCGTTACGGCGAAACTTTTTCAGCAGTTGGCCAACTTGTTCGCGTAATTCGTCGAGGGCAAAATAAAAATGGGTTACATCGGTGATTTGATTGAGTTCTTTAACGTCGTTTTCGACTGCAACGGCAAACTGATAGGCGAACAGATTCAAGTACAATCTGAATTCTTCAACGGTGCGGCGATTTAAACTAGCAAAGCGGCCCTGTACCAAAGGTAAGTGCAAGCCTTCTGAATAGTAAGAACGACGGCCGACAATCGCGCTGTAGTAGTACTCTTCTTCATTGAGCGTGTGCGAGCCTATGCCCATTTCCTTTGGTAAAAAGAAATAGAGATCGAGCTGACGATTATCGCCCTTTTCCATCTGGTGGCTGAACTTAATCGACAGGGATTCTTCTTGCTTTACACGTATCTTAGACACAACACCCTTTTCATGAGCCCTCACAGAGACTCATCGCAGTAGACATAAATCAATGAGCACTAATCTTAACTGAAATAAACTCAAATTCACTGATTAAATTCGACTATTTACGATTCGGCATCCACAAATCGTATTGCTGGGTTGGAATAACACTACGGCATAATCCTTAGTGTCATCCATATCTAACACTTCAATACTGAAATTATTCACCCCAGAATCGCGAAACGGTAAACTGCTGATGTTAGATAGATATTTCATGTGTTCTGGCCAATTTTTTTGCTTTTCCATTTCCGATTCAGTTTTCGTCTCCACTGCAACCCTATAGGTCATGCTATTGGCCTCAATGCTGTCGACCTTGCCACGCATCGAAATATGGCCCGCACTGGTGCCATCAAAATTAAAGTAACGGTAGTTGATTTGCGCTTTATCGGCGGCAATCAATACGTCCACAAGCAGGTAAAATTTATTGTCACTGCTGGCGCTGATACTGGGATTCGCACTCGAATGGCGATCAAACAGTTCTGAACTGCAACTCAACATCATGGTCCGGCTCGTTGCCGACTGTTTATAAATCACCCCGCAAGCCGCAATCAAGGCCGACAAAATAACAATATTGATGGTCCACTTGAGCCATTTAGCCACAGATATCCACCTCGCGCAGCCAGGCAGAGTCAATGAATGCTTTGGGGCGAGAAAAATCGCTGATGCTAATATTGCGGAGCACTGACTGGTCGAGTTTTTCACCGCGAAATGTCATATTAAGCACCTGTTTATCATGGGATAAAGATGCATAAACATCCGCCCAATCGCTCTTGCCACAGGCAATGAGGCCCGAGCTTAAGCGCTCACCCATTTCGAACAGTAAGGTGTTACTCGCACTGGAGTCGGCATATAAGTTCAAGCGCACTTGTTGACCCGAGGCTAACGACAGTATCGACGTCATCAAAGCTTGAGTAGGCTTGCTGTGATCTGTGTGTTTCAGATAAAACACCGAAAACGCCAACATCACCCCGAATAATACTAAGGCACTCCACAAAGGCACAGTGTGTAGTCTGAGGTAATTGACGCCTCGATATTCACTGCCGTTTGATGCCCGCAACAAATAACCTTGGCCTTTAACGGTTTCGATCAAGCCCTCGTGCTGAGGGCCTAGAAAGGAGCGGAGCGTGGAAATGGCGCGGGACACAGAGGCATCGGTTAATGGCGGACCTTGTCCATCCCCCGTTTTTAGCATGTACTTTGAAACTAACTGACCTTGGTGTTCAAGCAATAACGTGAGCACTTGTAACTCGGCCCGAGAAAGATGCCAAGATTCATCGCGAGACAACTCAATCAGCATGCCTCGTTCTCGATCAAAGCTGCAGTCTCCCAATTGCATACACATTAACTCAACTCCATAAAAACACAGAGTTAAGTCTATGCAAGACCACAAATGATTAATGTGATCTTGCTAACCCAAGCCAGCAAATAGTTAATTTTCGTGAGACAAGCCGCAAGCCTGTCTCGATAAACGGCATGTCTCGATAAACGACAATCAAGCTAATGCAGTGTTAAAACATCGCGGCGTTTAACCACATGTGCACTAAAATACTCGCCACATAACCTAAAGCTATCACAGGCGTCCACCGTAGATGCGCCCCAAAGGTATAAATGCCACGAGCCTGTCCCATCAAGGCAACCCCTGCAGCACTCCCAATCGAGAGCAAACTGCCGCCCACACCCGCAGTCAGGGTAACCAATAACCACTGTCCCAAAGCCATATCGGGATTCATGGTCAATACCGCAAACATCACAGGAATATTATCAATCACAGACGAAAGTAAACCCACGGCAACGTTCGCATAGGTGACATCCCAATGTGAGTACATGGCCTCAGACACTAAGCTCAAATATCCCATAAAACCTAGGCCGCCGACGCATAACACTACGCCATAAAAGAACAGCAAAGTATCCCACTCAGCGCGGGAAATGCGGCTGAACACATCAAATGGCACCACACTGCCAAGTTGCTGCAGGCGTAATTTGTCTTGTCTTAATTCCGCCTTTTCACGTTCGCGGGCAACAGAACGATTGAAGGTTTTACGCAGGTAAAAACCAAAGAATTGCAGGAAGCCTAATCCCGTCATCATGCCCAATACAGGCGGCATACCTAAGAAGGAATGGGCACACACTGCCGTAGCAATGGTAAGTAAAAACAGCCCTACAATACGCTTAGCACCGGGCTTAGTGTACACATGCTCTTTTTCAGGCTCAGGCACAAAATGCGGGATGAACACACTCATAATGGCGGCGGGTAAGGCAAAGTTAACGAGGGCGGGAATGAACAGATTAAAGAAATCGCCAAAGTGCACTAGGCCCTTTTGCCATACCATTAAGGTCGTGATGTCACCAAAGGGGCTGAACGCGCCACCCGCGTTGGCGGCAACGACAATGTTGATACAAGCAAGGGTAATAAACTTGCGTTGCCCAGCCCCAACCTTCATCACCACGGCGCACATCAGTAAAGCTGTGGTTAAGTTATCGGCCACGGGCGAGATGAAAAACGCCATAAAGCCCGTTAACCAAAACACAGTTCGCAGGCTAAAACCACGACCTACGAGCCAGCCGCGGATCGCATCGAACAGATTACGTTCTTCCATGGCATTGATATACGTCATCGCCACCAGCAAGAAGAGCAATAGCTCGGCGTATTCGAGCAAGTTTTGCTTGAATGCGGCTTCCGACACTTCGGACATGCCGTTTTGCATATAGACAAAACCTATCATGCCCCAAATGATCCCTGCCGCAACGAGCACAGGTTTCGACTTGCGTAAATGTAATGTCTCCTCGGCCATCACCAGTATATAAGCCAGCACAAACACACAGACGGCGACATAACCCACGCTCGCGGCGGTTAAATTAAGCCGTTCTGCCCCTTCTGTCATAGCCCATGCTGCAGGTGAGAATCCGCTCAATATTGCAACGCAGAATAGACTCCACAACGCCATTCCACTGCCTTTAAACAACCGCTGTAATTTCATTAAAGTTCATCTCTACGTAGGAAATTAGTCGAAAATTACCATAGCTTCGGCATAGCAAATGTTGATAAAACGCAACTTTCTATGCATTACCCTATAACCAAAGGCATTTAAAAGATTAATTTTTGTATAACTACAGATGTTACTAATAAAGAAAAGCTTAACGTATATTCAACTTAGTCCAAAAACAGCCAATAAAAAAGCACCTCGAAGGTGCTTTTTTGTTTTAAATCAGTGTCACAGCATTAGAAAGCATATAACAAGGTCATATTGGTTTCGGTATCTGTGCTTTTCTTATCATCCAGCGGCTCGCTGTTGTAACGCACAATAATGGCAAACTTCATCGCCAATGCGCCGATAATATTTGCCGTTAATGAGGTTTCAGAACGGGCATCTAACTTGTCACCGTAATCGGCAACGAAACGCTGTTGGAATTTAGAGGTCTCAGTGATTTCAGTTTCGAAGTTGATCACGCCGTGGGCAACAACGCTGTCGTTGGTGTCATAACCTTCGATAAGCGCTTGCTCAGTATCGAGACGTTGATAGATATAACCGGGACCCACTTCAACATCTAAAAAGGTCTTGCTGGTGTCATACAGTCTATGACCATAACCCGCTGCGCCAGATAGGGTGTAGTCATAACCGGTAAACGGGTCGACTTCATAACTGGCATTCGCAAATAGGTAGCTACGGTCTGTCATCTTGTAGTTACCCTGTGCGCCTGCTAAATAACGTTTCGCGGTGACAGAACCGGTATCTTCTTTGTATAAACCTTCTAGTAAGTACTGATTTTCCCAATCGCCAAGCTCATGCTTAAGATTTAAACGTCCCTTAAATGATGAGGTTTCAGTGTTACCTGTGGTTAAGGTGGCACCTAACTCAGCTTCACCAGCGAATGTCTTGTCGCCTTTTACAAAATCGGCTCCAGCAGTTGCCATAAAAGGTGCAGTCATTAATATCGCTGCGGTCAGTACTTTTTTCATGTTTATCCGTTCCTGTTCCGTTAAATCCAATCCCTATAAATATCTGTTCTTCCAGCGAAACTGAATAAGCACATATTAATATGGGTTAGTTTTTTCCCCTGAAAATCTGCGCAATATTAGCATTGACGATTAAAAAATGAAAATTGCATCTATTTTAAGCATAAAAAAACCCGCATTAGCGGGTTTTTGTCTTAGCGATAACGCTTACATGTTGATCTTAGGATCTAAGGCACCAGACTGGTACGCTTTGTACATTGCTTGTAAAGACAAAGGCTTAATCTTAGAGGCTTGGCCCGCACAACCGAAGGCTTCGTAGCGAACAGTACAGATGTCTGCCATGGCTTCCATTGACGCTTTCAAGAATTTACGTGGGTCAAATTCACTTGGGTGTTCCGCTAAGAACTTACGTACCGCACCTGTTGATGCTAAACGTAAGTCAGTATCGATATTCACCTTACGCACACCGTGCTTGATACCTTCAACGATTTCTTCTAATGGCACGCCGTAGGTTTCTGGGATCTGACCACCGTATTGGTTGATGATCTGTAACCATTCTTGTGGCACTGAAGATGAACCGTGCATCACTAAGTGAGTATTAGGAATACGCGCATGGATTTCTTTGATGCGGTCGATACGCAGTACATCGCCCGTAGGTTTACGGCTGAACTTGTAAGCACCGTGGCTAGTACCAATAGCGATGGCTAATGCATCAACATGAGTATCGGCAACGAAACGCGCCGCTTCATCAGGAGTAGTCAGCATTTGATCGTGGCTTAAAATACCTGCCGCGCCAACACCGTCTTCTTCGCCTGCTTGGCCAGTTTCTAAACTGCCTAAACAGCCGATTTCGCCTTCAACTGACACACCACACGCATGGGCAAATGCCACTGTGCGACGAGTGACATCGACGTTGTAGTCATAAGATGCAGGGGTTTTACCGTCAGCCATCAAAGAGCCGTCCATCATCACTGATGACATGCCTAATTGGATAGAACGCTGACAAATATCAGGATCGGTACCGTGGTCTTGGTGAATACACACAGGAATATCTGGGTACTGCTCAAGAGCCGCTGCCATCAAATATTTTAAGAACTGTGGGCGAGCATATTTACGCGCGCCAGCAGAAGCTTGCACAATAACAGGGCTGTCTGTTGCTTCAGCGGCCTGCATGATGGCACGCATCTGCTCTAAGTTGTTAACGTTGAACGCAGGCACACCGTATCCATGTTCTGCCGCGTGGTCGAGTAGTTGTCGTAGGGAAATTAACGCCATTTTTTAACTCCAATAATAGGGTGACTGTCACATTCTGCAACGCTTGGTCACCGAGGTCACTATCGTTTGGATGGATTTTTATACCCGTATTTAACTCGATATATTTAATCAATATCTAAGATAAACACGGGCGGTTTTTTTATAATTCTTTATTATCAAAACGTTGATCTTATCAGCGCTTTCGCGGCGTCTTATGCGCCGCGTATTTTAAAACTTAATGATTAAGCGCCGCGCTTTTCTAACATAGCCACAGCCGGTAATTCTTTACCTTCGAGGAACTCGAGGAAAGCGCCGCCGCCAGTCGAAATGTAAGACACTTTATCGGCAATACCGTACTTATCAACCGCAGCCAAAGTGTCACCACCGCCTGCGATAGAGAAGGCTTTTGAATCGGCAATCGCTTGGGCGATACGTTTAGTACCTTCACCAAATTGGTCGAATTCGAACACGCCCACAGGGCCGTTCCACACGATAGTGCCAGCAGATTCGATGATTTTGGCCAGTGCTTCAGCGCTATCTGGACCAATATCAAAAATCATTTCGCCATCAGCGACTTCGCTAACCGATTTTAAGGTTGCCGCAGCTGTTGGGCTAAACTCGCCTGCCACGACTACGTCTGTCGGCACAGGAATATCGGCGCCACGGCTCTTAGCATTGGCCACTAAACGTTTAGCTTCGTCGATCAAATCCGCTTCATACAGTGATTTACCGACATTGTAACCCGCCGCCGCGATGAAAGTATTGGCAATACCGCCGCCAACCACTAGCTGATCAACGATACCAGAAAGGCTTTCTAGCACAGTCAGCTTAGTTGATACTTTAGAGCCACCGACAATCGCCACCATAGGACGCGCAGGGTTATCTAACGCTTTGCCTAAGGCATCTAATTCTTGCGCCAGTAATGGACCGGCACAGGCGATGGGGGCAAACATGCCAACGCCGTGGGTCGATGCTTGGGCGCGATGTGCAGTACCAAAGGCGTCCATAACATAGACATCACACAATGCCGCCATTTTTTGCGACAGCGCTTCGTTGTTCTTGCCTTCGCCCACGTTGAAACGCACGTTTTCGAACACAACCACTTCACCGACGGCTACGTCGACGCCGTCTAAATAATCCGTCGCTAAACGCACGGGACACGACAAGGCTTTAGCCAAGTAGTCGACCACAGGTTGCATAGAATATTCGGGATTGTATTCACCTTCGGTCGGACGACCTAAGTGCGACATCACCATCACAGCGGCGCCTTTAGCAAGGGCCAACTCGATAGTTGGGAGAGAGGCGCGCAGACGTGCATCACTGGTGACGACGCCGTTGCTAACAGGCACATTGAGATCTTCACGAATAAGCACGCGCTTACCTTGTAGATCCAAATCTGACATATTGATAATTGCCATAGTAACGCTTCCTTTTATAATCAAAAAACAAACTGGTTTCACACATGGCCGGTATCAGTTTACTGCCGCTAGGCGCTCGACATCCCGTCGAATTGGCATATAACTGAGTGACCCACCGGTGAATAATCTACTTTTTATCAGCCTCGCTTGGCTGCGATCATCGCCAAACTTGTATCTAACATACGGTTGGCAAAACCCCACTCGTTATCGCACCACAACAACAGCTTCACCAGCTGACCGGCGCTGACACGGGTCTGGGTACCGTCAACAATACTGGAGCGCGGATCATGGTTGAAATCACATGAAACCAAGGGCTCATCAGTATAACCCAAAATGCCGTTAAATCGCCCATTGGCGGCCGATTCCAGCACCTGGTTTACAGTGGCAATATCGACGGTTTTCTCAAGCGTCACAGACAAATCGATCGCCGTCACGTTGATTGTGGGCACGCGCACCGAAATCGCTTCAAACTTATCTTTCATGTGCGGCAAAATCCGCTCAATACCGCGGGCAAGCTTAGTGTCTACAGGGATAATCGATTGGCCGGCGGCGCGGGTACGGCGCAAATCATCATGATAAGCATCAATCACTTGCTGATCGTTCATCGCCGAATGGATAGTGGTAATGGCACCGCTTTTAACGCCGAAGTGGCGATCAAGCACGTCGATCACAGGTACGATACAGTTAGTCGTACAAGATGCGTTGGAAACGACTGTGTGTTCGGCGCGGAGTAAATCGTGATTCACACCATAGACAATAGTGCCATCGACATCGGCTGAGGATGGATGGCTTATCAGCACTTGCTTAGCGCCAGCATGAATATGGGCTTCGCAGCTTTGACGATCGAGTAATACACCAGTGGCCTCATAGACAATGTCTATGTCCATTTCATGCCAAGGGAGTTTTGTGGGATCGGGCTCGTGGAGGATTTTTATCGCATCGTCGCCAATCAGCATGTGATCATCGACGAGTTTCACTTTGTGCGCAAACCGACCGTGGGTGGTGTCGTACTGGGTCAGATGAATAATGGCTTCAGGTTTAGCTAATTCATTAATCGCGACAATCTGCATTTGCTGCCGTTTTCCAGACTCGTACAAAGCACGAAGAATAGAGCGGCCGATACGGCCATAACCATTGATAGCGACTCGGATCATTGAGGTCTCAATTTCCTCTAAATACAAAAACGGCCTGCAAAAGATTGCAGGCCGCATTATACAGATTAACACTTAAAAAGTTTAACCTTTTGTATTGAATCTAATCCCTTGAGCGATTAGCCCAATGATTTTGCAGCATTCAGCACATTTTCAACGGTGAAACCGAAGTGATTCAATAGCACGTTACCCGGCGCTGACTCACCAAAAGTGGTCATGCCAACAACAGTGCCTTCAAAACCGACGTACTTGTACCAGAAATCGGTATGCGCCGCTTCGATAGCCACACGTTTAGTCACAGCACGTGGTAATACCGATTCTTTATACGCTGCATCTTGCTTATCGAACTCAGTTGTCGATGGCATAGAGACTACGCGAACTTGTTTACCTTGCTCAGTTAATGCAGCCGCAGAATCCATCGCCAATTGTACTTCGCTACCGGTTGCGATCAGGATCAGTTCTGGTGTACCCGTACAGTCTTGCAGTACATAAGCACCTTTAGCCACGTTGGCTAATTGCTCAGCGGTACGCGCTTGGGCTTTGAGATTTTGACGGCTGAAAATCAGTGACGTTGGCGCATTGCGACGTTGAATCGCAGCTTTCCAAGAAACCGCTGTTTCTGCCGCATCACATGGGCGCCATACGGCCATATTTGGCGTCATACGCAGGTTAGCTAGTTGCTCAACCGGCTGATGCGTTGGACCATCTTCACCTTGACCGATAGAGTCATGGGTATAAACGAAGATGTTTTGAATGCCCATCAGCGCCGACATACGGACTGCGTTACGTGCGTATTCCATGAACATCATGAAAGTTGCGCCGTAGTTGATGAAACCACCATGCAGCGAAGCACCGTTCATAATGCCGCTCATGCCGAATTCACGCACACCGTAGTAAATGTAGTTACCGGCAGGATCGTCTTGAATGCCTTTAGAACCTGACCACAGTGTCAAGTTAGAACCCGCTAAGTCAGCAGAGCCGCCTAACAGTTCAGGTAACATAGCACCAAAAGCACCGATGGCATTTTGTGAGGCTTTACGGCTCGCAATACCTTCGGCTTTGTCCTGTGATGCTTGCACGAATGCCTGCGCTTTTTCTTCGAAATCAGCAGGTAATTCACCTTTCAGTACACGGCGCTCGTATTCAGCAGCCAGTTCTGGGTGAGCTGCGCTATAAGCCGCAAACTTCTCGTTCCATGCCGCTTCACGGGCAGCACCAGCTTCTTTGGCATCCCAACCCGCATAAACGTCAGCAGGGATTTCAAATGGTGCATATGGCCAGCCAAGGAATTCACGGGCTGCGGCGATTTCCGCATCGCCTAATGGCGCGCCGTGGCAATCGTGGCTGCCAGATTTGTTGGGTGAACCAAAACCGATAATGGTTTTGCAGCAAATCATGGTTGGTTTATCGGTAACCGCTTTCGCCGCTTCGATAGCAGCACGGATTGCCGCGCTATCGTGACCGTCAACACCGGCAATCACATGCCAGCCGTAAGCTTCAAAACGCTTTGGCGTATCATCGGTGAACCAGCCTTCAACATGGCCATCGATAGAAATACCGTTGTCATCCCAAAATGCAACGAGTTTGCCTAGACCTAAAGTACCGGCTAATGAACAGGCTTCGTGGGAAATACCTTCCATCAAACAGCCGTCACCGAGGAAACAGTAAGTGTAGTGATCAACGATATCGTGACCGTCACGGTTAAACTGTGCCGCTAAGGTTTTTTCAGCTATCGCCATACCAACAGCGTTGCTGATGCCCGCGCCGAGTGGACCCGTTGTGGTTTCAACACCTGGGGTGTAACCGTATTCTGGGTGACCCGGGGTTTTTGAATGCAATTGACGGAACTGTTTCAGCTCTTCGATTGGTAATTCATAACCTGTCAGGTGAAGTAAAGAGTAGATCAGCATTGAACCGTGACCATTAGAAAGGACGAAACGGTCTCTATCTACCCATTTAGGATTGGTCGGGTTGTGCTTAAGGAAATCATTCCACAGCACTTCAGCAATATCTGCCATACCCATTGGGGCGCCGGGATGGCCTGAATTTGCTTTTTGAACTGCATCCATACTTAACGCACGGATTGCGTTTGCGAGTACTTTACGGGAAGACATGCTCTCTCCTGCTTGTTTGTGGGGTCTAGCGGGCAATTTGGATGGATATTTTCCCCTACATGCCAGTGTGACGCAAACTAAAATTATCATTCACTCAGCAAAAGATGGCCGAATATATTCCCAAACAACCTGAAGATGCAGGATTTAGGTAGCTAGATATATAAGCTGCAGAAACAAGCTAGTCACTTTACTGGCGTTTACTTGAGTGGGCATCGCAAGGATCACTTGTAATGGAGAAATAAATTTATTAAAAATCGATTATTCCTAATGCCATGAAATATAATAAAAATAACTTCTTTAAGACTGAACATAGTCGTTTTCAGGTCACAATCTGAGAGGATTTTTTCTCACTGGGGGTGATCGGCAATCGGATTTAAACTAAAATAGCCGTCTAGATGTAGATGCTTCTACACGTTTGAATGCTAACGACGAGATTTTCCTACTATGGCAAAGCACTTGTTTACTTCTGAGTCGGTCTCAGAAGGTCATCCCGATAAGATTGCAGATCAGATTTCTGATGCTGTGCTAGATGCAATTCTGGCTCAAGATCCAAAAGCACGCGTGGCGTGTGAAACTTATGTCAAAACTGGCATGGTATTAGTCGGTGGCGAAGTCACGACTTCTGCTTGGGTTGATATCGAAGAAATCACCCGTAAAACCGTGCGTGAAATTGGTTATACCCACTCAGATATGGGTTTTGATGCAGACTCGTGCGCGGTATTAAACGCCATTGGTAAGCAATCACCTGATATCAATCAAGGTGTAGACCGTGCCGACCCTGCAGAACAAGGTGCAGGCGACCAAGGATTAATGTTTGGCTATGCCAACAACGAAACCGACGTCCTCATGCCAGCGCCTATCACTTATGCCCACGCATTAGTGAAGCGTCAGTCTGAAGTGCGTAAAAACGGCACCCTGCCATGGCTGCGCCCAGATGCGAAAAGCCAAGTCACGTTTGCCTATGATGATGGCAAAATTGTTGGTATTGATGCCGTCGTATTGTCAACTCAGCACAGAGATGACGTATCACAAGCCGACTTAATTGAAGGCGTGATGGAAACCATCATCAAGCCAGTATTACCGGCTCAATGGCTAAACAAAGACACTAAGTTCTTTATCAACCCAACAGGCCGTTTTGTTATCGGTGGCCCAGTAGGCGATTGCGGCTTAACCGGTCGTAAGATCATCGTTGATACCTACGGCGGCATGGCCCGTCATGGTGGTGGCGCATTCTCTGGTAAAGACCCATCAAAAGTTGACCGTAGCGCGGCATACGCTGCCCGTTATGTGGCAAAAAACATCGTTGCAGCAGGTCTTGCTGATCGCTGTGAAATCCAAGTGTCTTACGCTATTGGTGTAGCAGAACCGACTTCTATTAGCATCGAAACCTTCGGTACGGGTAAAGTGTCTGAAGATTTGCTGATCAAGTTAGTACGTCAACACTTCGAACTGCGTCCATACGGTTTAACGGCCATGCTAGATTTAGCACGTCCGATTTATCAAGCGACTGCCGCTTATGGTCACTTTGGTCGTAACGAATTCCCTTGGGAAGCAACAGACAAAGCTGAAGCACTGCGCGCTGACGCGGGTCTATAATCGGTTTCGATTAAAACCCGTTATGATTACAAAATATAAAAACCGCTACCCAGCGGTTTTTTTATGCCTGCAATTTGGATTCCCCAAAGCAAGATAATTGTATCGCCAGTTGTGCAGCATTCATTGTCATTGTTTTCCCTGTGACTCACCACCTCTTTGTTTAACAAAAAGCGTCCCTGAGGGCTCAACTAAAACATCCTGTTTTAAGGTCACAGGTGCAACAATGCCAATCCTCCCCAACCCTCTAGCTGTTCGTTCAGCTAAAAAGCTATTACCCCAAAGCAAGATAACTTTATCGTCAGTTATGCAGCATGAATTGTCATTGTTTCCCCAGTGACTCGCCGTAAATATATTCCTATAAGCTCGACGACGGCATCCATGCAGCCAACGGTCACTGTTGCAACAATGCCAATCCTTACTAACCCTATCGCTGTTCGTTCAGCTAAAAAGCTATTGCCCCAAAGTGAGCTAGATAAGATCTAAGTGAGTGGTCAATTTGAGTTAGCCACTACAGTTATCTGTTATCTGTTATCTGTTATCTGACTATATGCAGTGATTTATATAGATTAAATGTGTAAATTAATTTACTTTTTACATTTCAAAATAATTGGTATACATTATAAATCCATAAAATATAGATAGTTATACATATCAAGGAAGATAAATGTTGAAAGGACTTAAACAATCACGCACTACGCTTGCAATAACTTTACTAGCACTTTTGAGCAGTACTTCAGTTATTGCAAACACTGAGAGTTGTCACGTCAGAATTACTGGAACGGTGCCAGAAGGGATACCATTAGATAATTTATTTGTGTCAGCCTCCTATGAACACCAATTTCCTATCACAACCCGAACTTTTTCTGTGTGTGCAAGTAAGCAAGAGTTGAATGTTAACGGCACTTTTATCCCTAACAGTCGACTTTCATTAAGCTATAAAGTCGATGGCATCCCTAAAGGGGTATTTGATGCGTCTTTATTTGTTCAAACAAAAGAAGTCGAACTAAGTGATATATCTAGCATGGCGATGACAGCGTGCGATCGCAGGTGTAACTATTATCAATACCAAAAAATGTTGTCATCAGAGTTAGTCGCTAACGCTGTAATAGAACATGTTGCTGCTTTTGCCAAAATTTCCGATGATGATATTGAAGCTAAAATAGCAATAAATTCGGCAACTCAGTCAGGATTAGATAAAGCTTTCAAAGGCGAAAGACCAATCCAATCAATTATAGCAAAAGAGAATTCTTCTGACACGCCCGACCCTTATAGCGGTTCAAGTTATGGGTTGCTAAAACCCGAAAATACTAAAATGGGTCAATTTAAAGATAGGTTTGCCACAGGCGTTAAAGAAGCAAAATTTGAGGAACTCAAATTGAGAAATCTTGCAGAAAAGTATAAAAGTGAGTTCGCACCATTTCTTCAGGGAGGTTTCAAAAGTTGGGCAGAACAAGTTAATGCAGTCGATCAGTTCGTCGATATTCTCAATAAATCTGGCTCTGAAACTGAGCTAAAAATGGCATTACTGTTAAAGAAAACCGTAGTAGATGCTGAGCAATATTATCAAGATTATGTTTCTAACAAAGGTGACACGCCTTTTGAGGACTTGAATCATGCTAAGCAATCATTTGACCTACTACTCGCTAATTGGACAATTTCAGCCTATTTGAATTACAAGGATGAACAAGTATTCTCTGCGTTATTTTCTGAACGTTTTAAGCGTGAAGATGTGCCGAACATAAGCCGAGAATCTGACAAAGCGTTGAGCCAATTAATATTTATGCCTGGCTATTTTGCGATGATGAATATCGAAAAAGGCTATGAGAATATCCAGCGTAACTACTACGGTTTATTAAATGATTCTGCTACAGAATATCATTTTAAAGATGAGTTACATTCAGTGAGCTTTATATACGAAGAGGGAGCATGGCGCCTTGACCATGTATCACAAATTCCAATGAATCATTATGAGATACTTTAAGTATTGCAGCGAAGCAATTGTCATGTTTTTTCTCTAAGATAAATTAGATGCCTGCTAATTTCGTTGTTAAAATATTGGGTAATGACAAATTAGCAGGAATCTTTAAAATCTAAAAATTGAAGACAATGTTGCTTAGTATTAACGTAAGTGCTGACTGACAAATTATAAACGCGCATATTCAAGAAAAACATCCACAGGCTCCTGCTTATTATTGCTAATGAATCAGGCGCATTATCTTATAAATTACTCAAAACTTACCTAATCAAAACTTTTGAGCTTAGGTCTCCGTTCTAACTCGTTTATGTCCAACATTGAGTTTACTGATAGTTGCTATATGATTTAAAAGCAAAAAAACATTTTTAAGGAAGAAATTTAAGTGAAATTTGAAGTTATTCATGAAGAAAATAACGCGATTGTGGATGCGCTGGTAGACGGCGTTCGGCAATTTAATGCTGGGCTATTAGGGCCTGAGAAATCAGTGCCTTTGACTGTCATAGCACGTGATGAAACTGGCAAGTTGATTGGTGGTGTGGGTGGACGGACTATCTATAAAAACTTCTTAATCAATGTTGTCTGGGTTGATGACCAAACCAGAGGCACAGGGCTTGGGCATAAACTGATGGCGCTTGCCGAAGCGGAGGCGAAGCAACGGGGATGCCTGGTAGCTCAAGTGGATACCTTATCGATTCAAGCCCCTGTGTTTTATGAAAAACAAGGGTTTGAGATCATAGGCACAGTCACCACTACCCCTCAGCGCATCTTTCTGATGAAGAAGTATTGATCAAAAAAGCGATTGAGAAACTGGCTGAATAAGCGCACTCAGCAATGGTCGAAATGGGCGTTTTGCATGCACAGTAGACCAATCTGCTCTTGGGATAAAATGGCGCACTCTAGCGCCTTTTTTGTATTCGCGCGGCTGACTTGCGCATCGCTCAGTCGCGTTATCGTCGCCGAATAGGCATTGGTTCGGCCACAATCGAGCCACATATCCCCTACTTCGACCCAATAATGCTGCGCTTGCCCTGAATCGGAAACAAACTCGACTTCAAATCCCCTTGCCTCACACCCATGGTGAGCGCACTCAGATAGGACCAATCTCAAGTTGTCCCAAGCCGATAAATTGACTTCAGCATAGGCCGTTAAGAGTGACTCAACAAATTGTACTTTCATGTATTTATCTCCGTTATTTAACCTGAACTCGGGTTATTTACACAGTAGAGATTGAATCCTTAATGTCTATCATCGAACAACTAAACTTGGGTCGTTGCCGCCATTAAATAGTAATCCCGCGCTGACACAGTGAAAAAATCCACCACCTGCATGTGCGCTTTTCCCGAGTGGGCGGCAAAGGAACGTTCATTATCTTCGGCAATAAAGGTCAACATATAGCTAAAATGCGGAGCAACTTGGCGACGAATTTCACTGACTAACGCCTCAAAAATCCCTTGTCCACGGTAGGCTTGCTGCACCCAAATCGGCCCGTATTGGCATGAGTTAGTCTTAGTTAATTTTGGTCCATCCCAATCGAGTTGCCCCAAACGATTCAACAAAGTGCGATAAATGGGCCAATGTTCGAAAAATCCCCAACGGCCGGCAATCACATAACCGACGATCTGCTGCTCAACCTGCGCCACTACGACCCAATGATGCAGCACTAATTCGCTCAATTCACTGTGGGAAAAAGCTTGCCCTTGCAGTCCCATATTGGCGGAGGCTAATTCGTCATTGAGATGTTTTTTCTCTAGCATCGCTAATAAATCAACATCTTGGGGTAAGGCTAATCTAATCTTCACAGTCTTCTCACGACATCATCTTGGCTTTAGGCCCAATTTAAGGCCGTCAGTATACTCGGTTGGCTTAGTAGGCACAGCTAGAACAAGGTGCTATTTAGTGCCTTGATTTGCTAAATCCCCTTTTATTTCCCAAACTTAATGGATATCTAGCCCTAATTAGGCGTTTGTATGTTGCCCGAGACCATCAATCCCAACCTGAGTTTACTTGATAGCGACAATCAGCAAGTGAATCTCACTCGCTGGATGCACCAATGTGAGCTAATCAAAAGCTATTACAACGCTAACACGGTTTTTATATTCCAAAAGACCAGCGCCGGATTTGAGATCATTGTCAGTGCAATCACTGAAACACCACAATTTACAGCGGGTACTTTGTACCCCGCTGAGTTCGAACTTTTCCAACAAATCCAAAATAGCCAACCCGATGGCTTATATCACAACCTTGGCAGTTTTATGTTGGATGATTTACCACGGGATTTTGATGGCATTCAGCACATTCTCTCGCGCCCAATCGCTTGGCCCGATGGCAGCCAATTTGGCGCCCTGTGCGTACTCAACCCACATATGGCAGAGCCGCTAGCCAATGCCGCTATGCTCGAACCGTTCCAGATATTGCTGCAACAGGAATTATCTCTGCTGTGCCAGAACCATCGCATTGAATCCCTTTCGATGCGCGATCAAGAAACCGGCATGCTCAATCATTATGGTTTTTTGATGATGGCGCCAAGACAACTCAATTTAGGTCGCCGCTTTGGTGCCCATGCAGGCATCATCTTCTTTGAATTATTGAGTCCGGATAACGCGCCAGTCCCGCTTGAGGATAATCATCACAGGCTGTTAGGCAAGTTGATCCAAGATACGATACGGACCGCCGACGTAGCCGCCCACTACAACACCACGCAATTTGTGGTACTGGCCTTTGTGGATGGTGAACGGGATATTCAACATATTATGAAGCGGGTTGAAAAACTGCTTGAACAGCAAAATCATCTACTTAGACTCGATGCGAGCTACAGTTTTTTCACCCCGGAATCCAGCGCCAAACTCGCGCCCATGATGGAACTCGCGCGGGGTAAACTCGATTCTATGCGCCCAGCTATGCCTGAGATTGAAGACTCGCCAATTAAGCCCGCCATAGACTCAAGCTTATACGATAATCCCGCCGCAGATTCGGCGGCGCTTTAAGTTAATCAAGCAGTGATTTAATCAATTTTAGGCTTAACTGAAATATAGATTTAATTTGAGGCAGTACAAAATCACTTAGATTGCTCATCCTGACGCTTCGCCCATTGGATAAACAGCACCACGGGATAGGGTGACATCAGGACCAATCCTAAGCCAATCAGGCTTGAGATCAGTAACATGCCGCTTATCTCTAAACTCCATTGAGTCAACATATAGAACCCAAGTCCACAAACTAGCATCAATACGCCTAACCAATGTAAAAACTTCAACAAATTCATAGTACTTTTAAATGAGTCCGACATATAAACCTCTTTAGATCTTTGATAAAACTTGTCACACTATGGCCATAACCATGGAAAAAGGAACCGTAACGATGTTAAAACAAACATTCATCTTAGGTGCGCTACTGTTGGGACTCACCGCCTGCCAAAGTACCGATGTCGCCCAAAATGAGACCATTCCATTAGAGGGCAGCTGGCACATTGAGATGGTTCAAGGCCTACCGACTATCGATTACAGCCCAGCGCAAATCACCTTTGAGGCCGAAGGCAAATTACACGGCAACAACAGCTGTAATAACTTTTTCGGTCAATATACCCAGCAAGGCCAAGAGCTTAAGCTATCTCCTGCTGGTAGCACAATGAAAGCCTGTGTCGATGCGCTAATGCAGCAAGAGCATAAAGTCATGCAAGCAATGCCATTAGTGGCCAAAGCTAAGTTAGTGCAAGGTCGCCTGACGCTACTTAACAGCGACGGCAAGCCAGTGCTAGTCTTAAGCCAACTGAAGTAAGCAAACTGAAGTAAACTCAACGAGATAAGCTTCAGCAAAGTACAATTGACTCGCATAAAAAAACCGCCATTGGCGGTTTTTTCGTTCTACAACCAGCAACCGAAGACGACTAGACTTTAGCGCTTTGCTCAGCCGCGGTTTCGAGGGCGATATTCTGCTCGGCTAGCACGGCACTTTGCACCATATCGGCATTGTAGTGCTCCATATCCAATTCATCCTCAGATTTAGCAATCACAGTTGTCGCCACTAAGTCACCGGATACGTTAACTACCGTGCGTGCCATATCCAAAATCCGGTCAATCCCAGCAATTAACGCCACGCCTTCCAAGGGTAAACCGACTGTCGATAATACTAACGTCAACATCACCAAACCCGCGCCAGGTACGCCCGCCGTACCAATTGAGGCTAAGGTCGCCGTTAAAATGATGGTGAGGTAATCTACCCAAGTTAAGTCAATACCAAAAGCTTGGGCGACAAAAAGAGCCGTCACACCTTGATATAAAGCGGTGCCATCCATGTTAATAGTTGTACCCAGCGGCAATACAAAACTGGAAATTTTCTTGTTAACACCTAAGTATTCGCTGGCGCATTTCATGCTCGCAGGTAAGGTACCTGCTGAACTAGAGGTAGTAAATGCCACAGCCATTGCATTACTGATCCCCTTGAAAAAATGTAAAGGATTCAGCTTAGAAAACATACTCAAAACAATACTGTAGAAGCCTAATACGTGAATAATGCAGCCAACGTAGACGGCAACAATAACCTTAAGCAGAGGGAGTAACATTTCAATCCCGTATGCTCCCGCCACCCAAGCCATCAATCCAAATACACCATAGGGCGCCAGCTTCATCACCATATCGGTTAACTTGTACATGGCTTCAGCAAGACTCTCGAACACTTTAATCGCTGGTTTTCCATGGTCACCGATCAACACTAAGGCAATCCCTAAGGCAACCGCAAAAACGATAACTTGCAAGATCTGACCGTTAGCTAACGCCGCGATAGGGTTGGTTGGGACTATATTAATCAGAGTCTGCATTACCGAAGGCACTTCCTTCGCTACATCAGAAACACCTGAGGGTAGGGGTAAATCAAGACCCGCACCTGGCTGGATAACATATCCAACGGCCAATCCAATACTGATAGCAATTGCCGTAGTACAAAGATAGAAAGTAAAGGACTTAAAACCAATCCGGCCCATCTTGGCAGTGTCTTCCATCGAAGTCACACCCACGATCAGTGAACAAAACACTAACGGCACAATCAACATCTTAATAATATTGACGAATAAGGTTCCAATCGGTTTTAACACCGTCGCTTGCTCACCTAATACTACGCCAACCGTAATTCCGAGCACCATACCGACTAGAATTTGTAGCCACAGAGGCACTGACATCCAGTAGGACCATGTACGGCCTAACATTGATGACGTTTGTTTTGACATGTTAATAACCTTGAATTTGTAATGAAGAACGGGCGAATGCCTATCCTTGGCTGGCACTAATTTATTCCCCAAATTAGCTGAGCGCAGAGTCTAGCATAACGGGCAAAAATCTAAGGATGATCTGTATCACGTTGATGCCAACCGCCGTAAAACCAGCCAAATATGCCAACGACATCGACCAACGCGACTGCATACTTAACCTTTATATTAAGCATCAAAATAGACTGTCACCATAACAGGTGCAATTTGCTGACGATAAAGCGCTGCTGGCGGTTGCTCACGTTCAATCAAATAACTCCAGTAATCGTCATCAAAACCACTGAAAATAAAGTCAGACTTACCCTTAGCTTTCAAGATCAACCACCACCAAACTAATCCCCATAAACCAAAGCTCAATAAAGTGAATACAAAGTGTAAACGATGATTAATTTTCTCATCAGCACCAAGATCAAAGGCAGATAAAACCTTAAGCTTATAGCGGCGTGTCGACTTAACGAATCCCATCATTAGCTCACTTAGTTCAAAAAGGGCACTAGAGATAAGCCTAGCAGATAAGACTTTAGTCGTACAAAAATCAGCAGCAACAAATAATATCACTGCCAAACCTGCCACTGCCGAACTCGTTATCCCACAATGTTCCATGCTAAAGTGAGCCACAAAATGGTTGTTCACTAAACAAGAGCGGTATTACTCAATAACCGCCTAGGAGTTGTTGTATGTTGATCCGTAAAGCTAAAGCTCAGGACCTCAGTGCCTTAGTCCAATTTAATCAGGCGATGGCCCAAGAAACTGAAGGCTTAGCCTTAGATGAAGCAACACTGACACGCGGCGTAGGCACGCTACTTGAAAGTCCGCAAAAAGGCTTTTACCTTGTCGCCGAACTTGAAGGTGAGATAGTCGGCTCGCTGATGGTGACATTTGAATGGAGCGATTGGCGCGCCAAGGATTATTACTGGATCCAGAGTGTGTATATTCGCCCGCAAAATCGTCGCCAAGGCATTTATGGCAAGCTCTACAGTGAAGTCAAACAACTGGCCGAAGCCAATGGTGGCGCCGCCAGCTTCCGTTTATATGTCGAGCAAGAAAACCTTGCCGCCCAGCAGACCTATCAAGCATTAGGGATGAAGCAGAGTTACTACTTAATGTACGAAGAAAAATAATCCCTTCAATAGCTTATTCACAATAAAAAAGGATCGGGCCAATGGCACGATCCTTTTTTATGGGTCAAGATTCAGAGTAAAAGCCTAACGTTAACTCCTCGTTAAGCTTCACTGCACTCACAAAACTTAACGGAAGAAACCAAACAAAATCGCCGTCATCGCCAATAAGCCTGCAATGATCACTAAGATATTGCTGATACGGCCACGGTACGCTTTTAACGCTGGCACTTTGTATACAGCGTACATAGGCATCAAGTACAGGATAGCCGCGATAATTGGGCCACCTAAGGCTTCAATCATGCCTAAGATACTTGGGTTGATCACAGCCACAGCCCAGATAGTGACAAACATAAAGCCTAGGATGAACTTGTCGATCTTAGTATCAGTCACTGATTTGCCGCTTGAACGTAACTGCTTAACAATCACCCCTTTCATGCCTTCTGTCGCGCCCATGTAATGGCCGAAGAAAGAGGACACAATCGCGATAAAGGCGATAAACGGACCAAAGTAGCTTACAAAACCACTTGAATGCACGTTGGCGAGGTAAGACAAAATCGGTAAGTTCTGCGCTTTCGCTTCTGCCAATTGGGCTGGTGATAACGACAGCACACAAGAGAACACAAACAACATCACAAAGCCCACTAACATCATCGAAGTGTTACGTAAAATCACGTCGGCTTTACGAGAAGCATTGGCGCCATGATCACGTTTTAGTGACACAGAGAACTGTGAAATCGCAGGAGAATGGTTAAAGGCGAACACGAGCACAGGAATCGTTAACCAAACTGTACCTAAAAATGCACCCGCTTCTGGCACAACTTGTAAGGCATCCATTTTCCATTCTGGGATCAGGTAGATAGACATAAAGGCCAAAATACCCACCAGCGGATACACCAGTAATTGTGTCACTTTCAGCATGAACTTTTCACCCGCAACCATCACAGCCATCATACCGAGGATCAATACACCCGATAGAATGAAGCGTGGTGGCGAGGCCATGCCCAACTGATTGACGATAAAGCTATCGACTGTGTTAGTAATGCCTACACCGTAAATTAATACAATCGGATAGATAGCAAAGAAATACAGTACGGTAATGGCTTTACCCGCGCCAACACCAAAATGCTCTTCAACTACTTGAGTAATGTCGCTACCAGGAATGCTTGATGAACAAACAAAACGAGATAAACCACGGTGGGCAAGATAGGTCATAGGACCAATGATCACTGCCATTAACACAAGAGGCCAAAAGCCGCCCATGCCCGCATTGATAGGTAAAAATAAAATTCCAGCGCCAACGGCAGTGCCGAACAAACTCAACATCCAAGTCGTGTCTTGGCGAGTCCAAGGTAAGTGTTTCGTTGAATCTAGATTCTGTGTGCTTTGAGGTGTTCCAAGAACACTGATCGCATCTTTTTGCATATAAAAGTTACCTTACGGTGTGACTAGCATAATAAATTCGCGCTAAGGATAACCAAAAAAAGCCCATAAAAGTTGATCTGACACGGCTTTATGTAAGGGAATTTCATAATAAACTGATATTGAGATCTAGATCGCTGATTTAATGTAATAAATTTTCAATATAGCATCAAAAAACACACATAAAAAACCGCTTAACGACACAATATTTTCACCTCAAACCAAAGCCAGTGACAAAGCATAAGCGCCGAGAAAAACACCGATTCGGAGATAAGTCACGAAAATCAGCAAAACATGATCCAGTGCCGCATATCGACAGCTAAAGTCGATCAAGATCACATCCGCTAATGTTAAATTTTTACAAATCGCTATCAGTCGCAAACGCCATAAAAAACAGCTCACTGCGGAACCAACGCCGGAGTGAGCCGTTAACGAATAACGCAAAATCAGTTCGCTTGAGCTTTGGCGCACTGGCATAGGGTATTGGGTAGCGAAATTAAACAGCGACGTATTACCGGGTAAGATCGTAAACCGAGCCTTCACCGCTTTAATGAATGGCTATTGCCTCCCCTACTGTTGGCTTTTTACTGAGCTTCGCCGACGACTGTGGCAGAATAGAAAACCCAAACGCTTAGACACCTCAGACCATTTAAGCAATGATTCAAACGAGCGTCCACATTAAAAGCTGAAATAAACAACCTATATGCAACAAAAAATTATCAAGATAAAAGTGGGTTCTAAAAACCCAGTAAAAATCAACGCGGCAACCAAAGCGATGGCACAACTGTTCCCCGACAGCATAATAGAAGCCAGCGGTATGGATGCACCTTCAGGTGTTGCGGCGCAGCCAATGACAGATAAAGACACTCGCCAAGGGGCGATCAATCGGGTGCGCTATTGTCAACAGCAGGACCCGCAAGAGACTAAAGCCGACTACTATTTTGCGATGGAAGGCGGTGTCGATTGTTTCGACTTTGGTCCTGCCACATTCGCTTATATCGCTATTGGCCATAAAGACCAGCTTGCCATTGGCCGCAGTGCGATTTTACCTTTACCAATGCAAGTTTATCGGGCATTAGAAGCGGGGGAAGAACTCGGGGATGTCATGGATAGGTTGTTCAATACAATCAATATTAAGCAAAAAGGCGGTGCCATAGGTTTACTCACAGACGGCCATGCGACCCGTGAAAGTAATTACACCCAGGCGATTATTCTCGCCATGGCGCCATTATTGAATCCTGATATTTACACAGTAGATTGTTAGTAATATGTTGCAAGAGGAATTAAAGCCCGCTAACTTAGTTGTGACATGCAACCAAACCTATTCGACTATGGCTCAAACAGACGCACCATTGGCTCAAGATCCTGCGAAGCCTGTGACTCAAACTAAGCAAACGACTGAGTCAGGCTCATCCGCCCAACTCAGGCATTTGTCTCGCTATCTGGTGAGAAATTTAGGCATGCTCAACGCCGCCTTTGGGGATTTACCCCTTTCGCCCGTGCAAGCCCATGCCCTGTTTGAGATAGGCAAGCAGCCCCTGACCATCAAAGAGCTTGCCTGCAAACTCAGCATAGATAAGTCCAATGCAAGCCGCGCTATCAAGCATTTGATCGATAAACATCTTGCCCAGAGTCAGGTACATCCACGGGACAGTCGCTGCTTAGTTGTGCAACTGACACCTGCGGGTAAGAAGTTACTCGTTAAATTGGATACTCAGCAGAATCAATTATTCCAAGGGATCTTAGCCCAACTGACTCCATTGCAAACTTCACAAATCGAAGAGGCCCTCGTGTTATATAACCAAGCCGTACATAACGCCAAGCAGCAAAGTGGTTGCCACATTCGCCAAGCCACAGCCCAAGATGATGCCGCAATTGCCAAAGTCATCCGCGATGTTTCGGCCGAATACGGCTTAACCGCAGATAAAGGCTATAGCGTAGCGGACCCGACCTTAGATTGCCTAAGCCAGATTTACTCCCAAGCGGGCGCCAACTATTGGATTATTGAATTAGGGGGCCGCATTTTAGGCGGCGCCGGTATTGCGCCTTTAGCTAACAATAATGGCGTCTGCGAACTGCAAAAAATGTACTTCATGCCCGAAATTCGCGGTAAAGGTTTAGCCAAACGTTTAGCGCTGCTGGCACTCGATTTCGCCCGCGAAACGGGTTATCAAAGCTGCTATTTAGAAACCACCGCTGTACTAAATGAAGCCGTAAAACTCTATGAGAAATTAGGCTTTGTACATCTGTCGGCTCCCCTAGGGAACACAGGCCACGACGCCTGCGAAATGCCGATGCTGCTAGATCTTAATCAATAGGATATGAAGCAGAATTCCAATCAAAGTAACAATGCCAAACATGTCATCATGCAACTTGTTTGGCATTATCAATTTGTATCACAAAATGTTATTCAAACAGGATCATTTTAATTATCAGTCTTAGGGCATAGTTTTTCTTAACTTAAATGCATTAATATATGGCAATTTTACCTCACTCAATTTTTAATAAATTGAAAGGTGTTTGATATCATTTTGTTAACGGCATTAAATAGGGAACATTATGCTCAGTTGGATTTTTAGTGATAAGAAACTCACACTTCGGGAAATATGCCTAGATAACACGCTTTCGACCTCGGCTAAAATAAAGAAAATTGATCAATTTCTTGCCGATAGTGGAGATCTCAACTTTATTGATCTCAATGTTTCGCCCTGCAATATATTAGTTCCACTATCTTGCAGTCCTCAGTCCGATTTAGTGCTTATAAAATACTTGCTCAGCAAAGGTGCTAAAATCGAATGTAATGGTTTCAGTGCCTTGCATTCGGCTATTGAATATAACAACTCTGAACTCGTTACCCTATACCTAGACTCTGGTGCCAATCTTTACTTTCAAAATCAATACAATAATTGCTGGCTCAACTATCTATTCCATCCTAATCCACAGTATATCTATCAGGATCATCAACGTAGAGATATGATAGATCTTCTACTTGCAGCTAAGTTAGACATCAATAAACCGGTGAGTTTCTGGACCAATGGTGAAGTAAACCACCCGCTAGAAATATTATATGATGAACGAAGTAAAGATCTATTCCTGCATATCATCAATAAAGACATCCCATTAGAAATAGGTAAATTAAGTCTAATTGAAAATATTATTTTTTCGAGTGGATTTTGGGGGATTGAAGCCTTTGCTCCTTTAGTAAAACGCTTTCCTGAATATAAAAAGTCCCGTTATATTATGGCAAATGACAGTAGCTTCTGGGACGATGCCAATTTACTCGAGCTTTGTGTTTATGCTAAATCACAAGAATATACTGAATATCTGCTAGACCATTATCCGCAGCTCAAAGCCGACTCCCACGCCAAAAGTTTAGTCTATGCGGCATTGACCTCAGAATTTGACCTTAGGATTATCGAAAAACTAATTAAGGCCACCGTCGATATCAATCGCATCTATAGGATGGCTCCGCCCGAGGCCGACCATTCCCCCTTGCTCAACCAATATCTTGATCACGCCAAATTTACCGATGTAAACAAACGGAATTACATCTATCAAGCCCTTGAACTCTTGCTCAAATATGGCGCTAATCCTAATGCCGAATTTGTGAATACGGGTAAAGCCTATGAGATGTTAGTCTGGTCGAACTTACGACTACTGATTTATCCCATGGTCGAAAACAAAACCTTTCTGCCCGAGTTCCTCGATCTGTTCCTGCAATATGGCATGGATATCAATAAAAAATTTGGTGCGGTGGATGAACCGACCTTACTCACCCTCTGCCAGCGTGGTTCAGGTAAAGAAGATCAAGCAACACTTATTCAAGTGATGGAATATCTGCTCACCAAGGGGCTGGATTTAAGCCTCACCAATATCTACAACACTAACTATGTGTCTGCGGCGGCTATCTCCTGTCGAACCCAACTACTTGAATGGCTTATTAACCAAGGCGGGGATATTTTTACCCATTGCGGCCATGATAACTCGCCCATTCTACACAAGGCGATTTCGACCTACTGGTGGGATCAAATCTCTGGCCCCATGCGGCGCAATACCGTGGAACTCTTACTGCGCCACGGAGCTAAAATTGAAGAATTCTCAGTAGATGAGCAATTTACGCCATTAATGTGCGCCAGTTACTACGGCGCACAGTCCTGCGTAGAGGCGCTACTCGAACATGGCGCAAACCCCAATGCCATCAATGCCGAAGACACCACCCCCGCCCTTTGCGCTGTGATAGGTGGCAGTTCAATCGAGTTCCCCCGCTTTGAATCAACAGCTGTGCGGATCTTAAGACTATTGCAACAATATGGCACCGACTTAACAACTGAGAACTGCCGCGGCAATAGCCCGCTGGTCGCAGCTATAGAGCAGGAATATAAGGAGATTTTCGAAGCGCTGCTGCAAATAGCCTCCTACAGTGAAACTCAGCTTGAGCAAGCACTCAGCAAAGCCCTACCGCAAAGCTATTTCCAGCGCCGCCTGCTACAAACACTGGGGCGCGAGATACCGCCAGCGCCCACAACCATAGCCCACAATCACGCAATACCAGCAACAGCTTCGAGCAATGCCGAGCCTATGACGGCCAATCCGCAAGCATCTGAGGGGGATGTGACACCTGCCCCCGTCAAGCAAACCAAATTAGAGGTGAGTAATGCGGCGGCAAATCGAGATCAAATCCCAACGCTATTCGATCTCAAAACCAAAGTGCAGAGCTTTTTTAAACTGATCGCCACCGATCCGACGATCACAGTTGAGCAACTCAATTCGGTGAGAGTCCTTATTGATCAATTGATAGAAAAGCTCGATAACTTTAGCTTTTTCCGCAATCAAGCGACAAAGGCCGAATTTGAGGAAGGTGTTCAGGAATATATCGATGAAACCGTCGAAGAAATTAACGGAATTATCGAGGATGATTATCCAGCGCTTACCGAAGCCTTAGTCGATTCAGTTTGGACTATTTTGCAGTACTTTAGGGTTGAGATTGATATCGAGACCGCACTTAGAAAGCGCTTTTGGTAGCAGTTAGCACCTTGGTAACCAATGAGACCAAGCATAAAGCCCCAACTTTGGGGCTTTATGCTTTCGAGACTCACACCAGCTGACTTAGCCGCCTATTAGCCAACATGATGGCAAGACTTAAGGCTTAACATTAGACGCTTTAGCAAGCAGTAACTGGCTACGAATGATTTGACGTATCTGATTATGCAGTTCAAATACTCGAGCGCGATCATTAAGATTTAGCGATAGATTTTCCAGCATCACCAGATCCAAATTGAATTCAGGATAATGCAGTGTCATCGACATATAGCCAGATAAATAGCCCGTATGACTGTATTCGACGAGACCATCGTCCTTATTGATCCTCATCCCATAGCCATAGCGCATATTCGGCCATAAGAATTGGATCTCGGTATACGCCGTTGTCATCCGTTGATAACTCTTTGCACTCATCAACTTGCCAGAATGTAATAGATGCTGAAAGGCGGCATAAGCTGGCGCTGAAGCAATTAATCCCCCTGCGGGCAACAAAGCTTCATCAAGCACTAAGTCAGCAGGGGCAATCACCTCGCTTTCCTGTAAACCTACGGCGAGTGAAGGCACTTTGGCGTGAATCGCCTCAATACTGCCAAGCTCAGCACTCAAGCCATTAAACTGGTATCGCGTTGCAAACTGCGCCACTTGCTCGGCAAAGGATTGGTGATTAACCTTCTCAAGCACTTGCCCTAAAAGTGAATAACCGAAGTTGGAGTATTCAAATTGGCTTCCCGGCTCGAATCGATTGGCCTTACCCAGTTTATCGACGCCCGATGTATGAGTCAGCAGTTGGTGTAGCGTAATCAGCTCATCATATTGACTGGTATTCAATGCATCCGCACTTGGATTTACACCTGCATCCATGCCTTTTAGCGCCTTATTCTTCCCTTCAGCATCACCAAAAAGATAATGATTAAGCGTTTGAGTTAAATCAAGTTTCCCCGCATCGAGTGCCTGCAATATCAAGGTTGCAGTAATCTGCTTAGAGAGCGATGCCATCACAAAGCGCGAATCTTGACTAATACCTTCACCCTTTTGCAGTTCAAACTGCGGCTTGCCCTGCTCAAGCAGGATAACACTGCCACTAAATGGCTGCGGCGAATCCTTTATTGCGGTTTGGATTAAGGTCTTGATCTCCGCCACCTTCGATACTGAAGATGTGGTTTGGCTTTCAACGGCAATCGAGTTACTGCCTTGCCCGATTTGCTCTTGTTCAGCACCTGTTTCTAATAACAGACCAAAACTATTGGCACTTGGGAATAATAAAAAACCAGTCAACAGGGTACTGATAACACTCAAACGCATGGGTTATCCTTAACATAATTAACAAATAATGCTGCCTGCTAGAAAAAAGCAAGCTTATCACAAGCGCTTTTTATGGATAATACAATTTAATCTTTACAATTGAATTATAAAGGAAATATTCCATATAAAAATGACACAACAAAGTGATACCTAGGGCGACGAAGCTAATCCGAGCAGTATAAACCAAGTGGCAGTCTGCCCCAGTTTGTAGACTGAATATCTCAAGTTGCAGCGAATACACATTCAAAATGGCTATAAAACGACAATAGTAATAATTATCGCACCTAACATATATAAGCCTGCTGAAAGTGATATCGATTTTAGTGGGCTAAACTCCTCAACTTCCAACGTCTGTATATCTTCAATTTTGACTAGTTGCCCTTCTCCCTCGATCTGCTGTTCCGTTGCACTTTCGACTTGAAATTCCATTTGTTCGCCAGATATTGTGGTGACTTTGACCTTTTCACCTATGTAGCTGGATACCGATTGAGAATCCAATTTAACTTCATTGAGTGAAGAGCATGCGCAGAGGGAGAAACAGATAAGTGATACTACTGCTAACTTTTTCAAACAAGCCTCCTAATCCCACAACTATTACATCCATGATAAGTTATACCTGTAGACATAAGCATTTAGGTATATGCTACTCAGCTTACGGAGTTTCGCCCACAAGTTAAATAAACCTAGACTAAATCCACTTAAATTAAATCCTTTGGATGAGGTTAAATAGCGATCAAATGAGCACTGAACTCATCGATGCGGTTAAAGCCAAAGATACGCTTGCTGTTAAGCGCATTATTGCCAATGGCGCGAATCTTGAAGGCGTGGACGATGGCGGGATGACGGCACTCTTGCATGCCTGTGAGTTGCAGTCTTTTGAACTGCTCAAATTATTGGTGGATGCGGGGGCCGATGTAAATCATCCAAACTCGCAGGGGTATCATCCGCTCGATATTGCTTACTGGCATGGTGAGTTTCGCATGGGATGCTATACCGCTGAGAGTGAGCGCATGGTGAGTTATTTAACGCGCCATGGTGGTAAATCCTTTAGCTAGGTGAGGAGCTAAATAGCATCAAAATGCGAAAGCTAAAAACTGCGAAATGATAAAAAGCCCTATAAACAAAAATCGCGTTAGGCTCAGCAGTAGTCACTCTGCCTAACGCGATTTTTTTATTACTCACTTACAACCTAATCACCAAAGTCATCGAGTAGGATATTTTCTGGCTCAACGCCTAGGCTTTCAAGCATCTTAATTACTGAAGAGTTCATGATTGGAGGACCACACATGTAGTACTCGCAGTCTTCTGGTGCCTTATGATTTTTAAGATAATTCTCATAAATCACATTATGAATAAAGCCAGTGTAGCCAGTCCAATTATCCTCAGGCAATGGCTCAGATAACGCCACATGCCAAACGAAGTTGTCATTCTCGGCCGCTAGTGCATCGAAATCCGCTTGGTAAAACACTTCACGGGTCGAACGAGCGCCGTACCAGAAGCTCATTTTACGTGTGGTTTTCTTACTCTTAAGCTGATCGAAAATGTGTGAACGCATAGGTGCCATGCCCGCACCGCCACCGATAAACACCATTTCCGCATCGGTTTCCTTCACAAAGAACTCACCGAATGGCCCTGAAATGGTCACTGTATCGCCCGCTTTCAGGTTGAAGATGTAAGATGACATCTTACCCGCTGGCACATTGGCCGATGGCGGCGTCGCAATCCGCACGTTCAGCATAATGCGGCCCTTTTCATCGGGATAGTTGGCCATAGAGTAAGCGCGCAACACTTCTTCGTTGACGGTAGAGACAATGTCAAACAGGCCGTATTTATCCCAATCACCACGGTATTTTTCAGGAATATCAAAGTCGGCGTATTTCACCACATGGGCTGGCGCTTCGATTTGAATATACCCCCCCGCTTTAAAGCGAACATCTTCACCTTCGGGTAACTCAAGCAATAACTCCTTGATAAAAGTCGCCTTGTTATCATTAGAGATCACTTTGCATTGCCACTTTTTCACCCCAAAGATTTCTTCGTCGAGCTCAAGCTCCATATCGGTTTTCACTGAGACTTGGCAGGCGAGACGACACCCTTCTTTAGCCTCTTTCTTGGTGATATGGCCCATTTCAGTCGGCAGAATGTCACCGCCGCCCGATTTGATTTTCACTCGGCACTGACCGCAGGTTCCGCCGCCACCACAGGCTGACGGAATAAAAATACTCTGACTCGCCAAAGCGCCGAGCAACTTGTCACCCGCCGCAACTTGAATGCTTTTTTCGGCATCTTCGTTGATGCTTATTGTCACTTCACCCGTAGCCACTAATTGCTTTTTGGCGATTAGAATCACTATCACCAATAGACAGACCACTAGCGTGAACATGCCTATGCCAATTGCCATTTCCATCGTATTACCCTTTTCTAGCTCTTTTCTAAAAAGAATCTGGTTTCACTTTCTCAACTCTTGGCTCGCCTACTGTTGCTTTACAGCGAGATCCCAGAGAAAGACATAAAGCCCAGCGCCATCAAGCCTGTTGTGATAAAGGTGATACCAATACCTTGTAAGCCTTCGGGAATCGCGTTGAATTTCATTCTTTCACGCAGCCCCGCCAGCAGCACAATTGCCACCGCCCAGCCAAAACCCGAGCCCATCGCAAACACCACTGACTCACCGAAGTTGTAATCACGGTTCGCCATAAAGATCACCCCAGCAAAAATCGCGCAGTTTACTGTGAGCAAAGGTAAGAAGATCCCAAGGGAGTCATACAGGCTAGGAATGTACTTATCCAAAAACATTTCAAGGATTTGCACTAACGCCGCAATCACACCGATGAAAGTGATCAGCTGCAGGTAACTTAAATCGATACCGGGTAATCCCACCCAAGACAATGCACCAGGTGCGAGCACTTTGACGTAAATCAGCTGGTTTAACGGCACGGCTAAGGTCATGACCACAATCACGGCGACGCCTAAACCAAAGGCGGTTGACACTTTTTTAGACACGGCCAAGAAAGTGCACATGCCCAAGAAGAACGACAGCGCCATGTTGTCGATAAAAGTGGCCTGCAAAAATAGATTTATATAGTGTTCCATATCTGCTCCTTAACCCCGTTTCCGCTGGATCACATTGATAGTCCAGATCAGCACGCCAATCAGGAAGAAGGCGCTCGGTGGTAACTTGAACATTTCGTTTGGCAAGTACCAGCCGCCATTTTCAATGGTGGTAAACACGCTATGACCGAATAAATTGCCCGTTCCTAACAGCTCGCGTACAAAGGCAACACTGATCAAAATCAAGCCATAACCTGTCGCATTACCCAGCGCATCGACGACCGCTAAATGCGGTGGATACTTCATGGCGAAGGCCTCTGCACGGCCCATGATGATACAGTTAGTGATAATTAACCCAACGAATACAGAAAGTTGTTTAGATAACTCGTAGGCCACATCCTGCAGTACCATATCGACGATAATCACCAAAGAGGCGATAACCGTCATCTGGGCGATAATGCGCACACTGGTTGGGATAAAGTTACGGATGGCAGAGATAATCAGGTTGGAAAATACCAACACAAAGGTCACTGCCAGCGTCATCACCACAGCGGTTTGCATTGAGTTACTGACCGCCAGCGCCGAACATACGCCCAGCACTTGCATCGCGACGGGGTTATTGGCAAACACTGGCCCCGTTAGCATGTCACGCATGGATAAAGTGTTGCTCATTTTGCCTCTCCCATCTCACCTTGCAATTCACCCTGCGCGGCCGACGCTTTCAGCTGATTGAAGAAGGTTTGAAATCCCTCAACCCCAAACCAAAACTCCATCGCACGCTGCACGCCGCGGCCTGTCATGGTCGCGCCACTGACCGCATCCACACCGTGAACATCGCCTTCTTTGGCACCGCCTTTAACAAGACGTATCGAAAACTTACCTTTTTCATCAAATAATTGCTTACCCTTCCACAGCGATAACCAATGGGGATCGGTCACAAAGTCGCCGATACCTGGGGTTTCACCGTGCTCGTACACCACTAGCCCTTTAATGGTGTTGAAATCGGGTTCAACCGCCACATAGCCGTAGATCATCGACCACAGACCTTTACCGTAGAAAGGCACAACTACACTGTCTAACTTGCCATCGGCATCAAGCACTTTAAATACGCGGGCATCGTTCGCACGGGTTTTAATCTTGGCGATGTCCTTTTTCGGTGCGCTAGAGGTCTCAGGATTAATCGCCGCCATACGCTCATCGAAATCGAGCACGTTAGCGTCTGAGTCCACCTTACCTGTGTCTAGGTTGATCAATAATGGCTTAACCGATTTAGCGAAAATCTCTCTAAAGTCAGTGTCCTGACCTAAGTTCACATCAGCGGCCATCAACACATAACGCTTCACTTCGTCACGTTTTTTGGCGACTTTACGTTCTTTCAATATGCCTGCTGTGCCTGTGATCATAAACGAGCACAGGAGGCAGAGCGTGATGGTGAAGATCATGGTCCCCACCACAGTATCTTTCTTAAAGACCATGACGTTTTAATCTCCGTTTGATGTTGGCGCGGGCCACCAGATAATCGAACAGCGGCGCCCAAAGGTTGGCGAACAGAATGGCTAACATCACGCCCTCAGGCATTTTTGGGTTAGCGACACGGATAAGCACTGTCATAAAACCAATCAAGGCACCGTAGGCAAATTTGCCTTGGCGAGTGTAGGAAGTGGTCACAGGATCGGTGGCCATAAACATCATCGCCAGCGCAAAACCGCCAGTGACCAGATGCCAAGTCCACGGCATTGCCATCATGTCATTGCTGCTAGAACCGATGTAATTACAGATGGTTGCAGTCGCAATCATGCCCAGCAGCACACCAAGCACAATGCGCCAGTCGGCTAAGCGGCTGATCAGCAATAGTGAACCGCCGATCAAAATGGCTAAGGTGCTAGTTTCACCAATCGCGCCCACGGTAAAGCCAAAAAAGTTGTTCCACCAGTTAGGATCGCTAAAGGCGCTAAACCAAGCGTAATCGGTAAAGCTCAGCTTGCCCGCTGCGGTTTGTGCCAGCGCCGTTGCACCAGAGAAACCATCAACGGCAACCAGCTGTTTAATGGTTGAAACTTCAGAGGGATAGGCGAAGTAGATAAAAGCCAAGCCCGCCAGCGCAGGGTTAAGGAAGTTATATCCCATGCCGCCAAACAGCTCTTTAGCCACAACCACACCAAAGGAAATCCCCATGGCCACCAGCCATAGCGGTGTCGATACTGGCAAAATTAAGGTAAATAGCAGGGCTGTAACGAAGAAGCCTTCGTGCAACTCTTGGCCGCGAACCCGCGCAAACACCACTTCCCAAAACAAACTGGTCAGCAGCGCCGTCAGGTAAATCGGCAGATAAAAACTAAGACCGTAGAGGAATAAACCCAATACCCCAGTGTCTTGGCTAAGGCCGCCAAACAGGGTATTAAAGATTTCTAACTTCCACACATCTGGGGTCGATAATCCGCCCGCGAGCGCAAGCTGCGCCTGTAGGCCAATGTTATATAGACCGAATAAAATGGCAGGCAGTAAACACAAACCGACTAACGTCATGGTACGTTTCACGTCAATCGCGTCACGCACATGCACTTTACCCTTAGTGCTGCGGCCATTGGCAATGACGAGTGAGCGCAAAAAGCCCTTCATCGACTTACCAGTGGCGTAGTATTCTTCTTGTAAATCTGGGGCTTGCTGTAAATCAGGTTTTTTAACTTGCTTAGTCATTAACCTTCCCTCTCGATAACATCTAGACAGGCACGTAATTCTTTACCAAAGTCATATTTGCCGGGACACACAAAAGTACACAGCGCCAGATCTTCTTCATCTAACTCCAATGCACCTAAGGCTTGCGCCTCATCGGTATCACGCACCACTAAGTCTCGAACGAGCAAGGTAGGTAAAATATCCAGTGGCATCACGCGATCTAGCTGACCAAAGGCCATCATGGCGCGAGCTGAGCCGCCCTGATGGGTGGTAAATTCGAACAACTTAGTGGCACCAAACAAACGTGATGTCACCGCGCGGGTAATAGAGAATTTATCCGAGCCACCCCGTACCCAAGAAAGTACATGGTGCTGCGCATCTTCACTCAACACTGACACTTGGTTGTGGAATCGGCCTAAAAAGTCATGCACGCCAACTGCGGTATGGCCAGATAGCACAGAGCCTGATACCACGCGATTATGGCCGGGTTTAATCTCATCACTGACTAAGGCACTTAACTCGGCACCCAACTGAGTGCGCAGTAAACGCGGATTCAGTACGCTCGGGCCACCTAAGGCGACGATACGGTCGGTATATAACTCACCGGTTTGGAATAACTTGCCGTAGGCAATCACGTCTTGATAGCCGATATGCCATACCTGACGCTCTAAACTCACAGGTAAAGTAAAGTGAATATGAGTACCGACTAAACCCGCAGGATGAACCCCATCAAAGCGGCGAACCTCAAGTTGCGGCAATGCCTCTTTCACCATCGCTTCGCCCTTATCCTGACACAGGTAAACCTTACCCTCAGTTAAGCGGCTCAACACCAGCAAGCCAGCTTTAAAAGCCTCGGTTTGCTCGGCGATGATTAAACGCGGATCGGCGGCCAGTGGATTAGTATCAATCGCGGTAACAAAAATCCCTGCGGGCGTGCTATCGAGCGCAGGCACGCGCGAGAACGGCCGAGTACGCAGTGCAGTCCATAGACCGCTTTTCACTAATTGCGCCTGAACGGTTGTCCTTGCTAAAGCGGCGATGTCTTGATGGATCTCGAAGGAAATCTGTCCATCGCGGTTCTCGCCGTCATCACAACGAATGACAACCGATTGTAGAATTCGACGCTCGCCGCGGTTAATCGCTACGACTTGGCCACTAGCGGGTGCAGTGAACAACACGCCCGGTGTTTTTTTATCTTCAAACAGGGCTTGGCCCTTTTGAACCCAATCGCCCTCTTCGACCAACATCGTCGGCTTAAGCCCAACGAATTCTTCACCCAGAACAGCCACTTGGGATGGCTTAGCACCGAGTTCAATGACCTGTCGCGGCTCGCCAGCAATCGGCAAGTCGAGGCCTTTTTTGATCGTTACAATTTGGTTTGAAAAATCTGCCATCACAAATATCAACCATGAAAAATTTTTAGATAAATTCAGGGTAGAGATTTGTTAACCCAGTTTCCGATATTGGCGTCACATTCCGCCGTAAATTCGTAAGTTAGATACGTAAATTTACGCCGTTTTGTGACGCAGGTTCACTTCCAAACTCGCCGCGATCTATAAATGTAGTTTTATAACAATTTATTCATAAATATGTTATTACTGATTTAGTCATACCTAAGGTTTACAAAAATAAGCCAAAATCCCCATCTCAGTGCAGCAAAGCGATAAAACCGTTAAAAGCGCGACTCAGAGAACAAACTTCAACCAATGGCATGCCTCAACAGGGCGCAATACCGTTTAGCGGGCTGGCTATTTTTAGCGCACTAACATTTCAACCTATGGTTTAACCTTTGCTTTACAGCAAAAGCTTGGTAGCCTCAAACTAAGAGAGTTTTCGTAGGAGAAATAGATGGAATACAGACGCATACCGCATTCTAATCTCGAGGTCAGCAAAATCTGTTTGGGCACTATGACTTGGGGCGAACAAAATACCCAAGCCGAAGCATTTGCACAGCTGGACTACGCCATAGGAAATGGCATCAACTTTATCGATACGGCGGAAATGTATCCCGTCCCACCTAAGCCCGAAACCCAAGGGGAAACCGAGCGTATTCTGGGGCAATATATCAAGGCACACGGCAACCGTGACGACCTAGTGATTGCCACTAAAATTGCCGCACCGGGTGGTAAGAGTGATTATATTCGCAAGAATATGGCGCTGGACTGGAACAACATCCACCAAGCGGTCGATGCCTCCTTAGCACGCCTCCAAATCGACACTATCGATCTTTATCAAATCCATTGGCCCGACCGAAATACCAACTTCTTTGGTGAACTGTTTTACGAGCAACAGGATCAAGAACATCAAACCCCGATCCTCGAAACCCTAGAAGCCCTCGCCGAAGTCATTCGCCAAGGTAAAGTGCGCTATATCGGTGTGTCGAACGAAACGCCTTGGGGCTTGATGAAGTACCTGCAACTGGCCGAAAAACACGGCTTGCCGCGTATTGTGAGTGTGCAAAACCCCTATAACTTGCTCAATCGCAGCTTCGAAGTCGGCATGAGCGAAATCAGCCACCGTGAAGAGTTGCCGTTGCTCGCATACTCGCCCCTAGCCTTTGGTGCCCTAACCGGAAAATATTGCAACGACCAATGGCCCGAAGGTGCGCGCCTGACCTTGTTTAAGCGTTTCGCCCGTTACACAGGTTCGCAACTGGCACTGGAGGCCACACAAGCCTACGTCGATTTGGCCCGCGAGTTCAAACTCTCGCCCGCACAAATGGCGTTAGCTTTTGTTAACTCACGTCAGTTTGTCGGCTCCAACATCATTGGCGCCACCGACTTGTATCAACTTAAAGAAAATATCGACAGCCTGAAAGTTACCTTATCGCCCGAGCTATTAGTGCGATTAAACGAACTGTCCGATAAATTTAGATTACCTTGCCCTTAGCCCCCGAATCTCAGCCCCTAGGCTTAACCCCTAGGCTTAGCCGGCTAAGTCGTTTGAATTACCAATAGCATCAGGCCAATACACCTGATGCTATTGATTTCATTCAGCTCAACGCCGCTTTCCCATTCTAAATACCGCCTCCTTTTCGCTCCTCGCTTTAGATTAACGGCAAACCATCGGCCCCAAACTCTCTTGCACTGACCAAGCACAAAGCTATCGTATTACCCCCGTTAAACTCACCAGCAGCATACTCAGCCCGATACCCTTCGACGGTCCTCCGGCAAAATGCTTCAGGTTACATTCGGATACAGAGTCCTGTTAAGAACTGAAATATAGTGGCGCCACAGTCACTAGACAGATGTCTTAAGGATCAAAAAATGAAAAAACTTTGCTTTGTAATCACAAGTGTTTTGATGTCGAGCCACGCGCTTGCTGAAAGCAATACCTACATTCGTAACGGTAATATCTATAGTCATCAAGATCAGTTCTTTGCTGGCGCAGGTGTAGCTACTGGCAGTCAGTTTTATAAGGGTCAAGATCACCAGACAGGTATCTACCTCAATGGCGGCTACCACGGAGAGGACTTCAACGCCGATCTGTCCGGTATCAACTACCGCTTTTTAGGCACCAACGACAGTGCCGTCAACTTCAGCATTTTTGTGGTTGCTAATCCTGGCTTTGATGCCAATGACGCCGATATTTTAACTGGCATGAAGGATCGCAAATTCAGTGGCGATCTGGGTTTAAACGCCGACATTCATTTAGGCACAGGCACGTTATCAACCAAATTCCAACACGATGTGACAAATGTTTATGATGGTTTTCAAGCTGATATCACCTACTACCATCCAATAAATCTGAGCTTTGGGGATCTGGTGCCTTATGCGGGTGTGCACTATTTCAGTAAAGACTTCGCAAACTACTACACAGGTGTGACGTCATCTGAAGCCACGGCGCAGCGCCCTGCTTATCAAGCCGACGGCACCTTTGCCTATAAGCTAGGTTACGCTTTGGTTATTCCAGTCACTAAGCATTTAGACATTACTCAAGCCACTGGTTACTCGCACATAGCTGCCAACATGGCTGACTCTCCGCTAATCGACAGTAGCAACCAGTGGGTTACTACTCTTGGCGTGAGCTATAGCTTCTAACTAACCTGACGAGACAAGACCATGACATCGATCAAAAAAACGTTTTTATGTGCTGGATTAGCCCTGATGCTTTCAGCTTGCGCCACTTCATACGATACCGAAAAACAATTTTGGTCTTTCGGTAAAGGCTTTGAAACCGCACAGATTGCACCCGATAGCTGGCAGATTAGCTTTGTTGGCAATACCAACACTGACCGCGCATTGGCCCGAAAGTACGTCATGCGTAAATCGGCCGAGTTATGCAAACAGGCTGGTTATAGCTACTTCACTTTCACTCGCGAACAAACCGATCGTGATGCAGTGGGCCAATTTGGGGTAGGAAAAAACAGCAGTAACGACATTTTGTGGGGGAGTTCGACGATGAATCAAGAAACTTCTGTCATGGTCGAAGTCACAGGTTTACATAGCAAGCCAGAAAATGCGAGTTCTCGCATCTATGAAACGGATTACATACTTAACAATGTCAATGTAAAAAGTTAATTGCTCATCAAAATGCACCAGTCTAGATCCTCGTCAGGCATCAAGACTGGTGCGTTTTATCCTTAGACTGCCGATGAAAACAACTCTGCCCTCAGGCTTAAACTTCAGCCTTGAATTTTAGTGACATGCGAGCGCCACCGAGCTCAGGAGCACGACCAATTCGTAATGGGGAATTCATCCAACAACCTATTCTGTCGACAATCGCCAATCCCATGCCATGACCGGAATTTCCACGGCTATGCTGACCACGCACAAAAGGTTTAATCACTTGCGCAGACTCCTGTTCATCAATCCCCGGACCGTCATCGTCAACGTGTAACCAAATCGCGCCCTCCTCGACTGCCAACGTCAGCCTGATCTTTGCCTTACCAAAACGCAGCGCATTATTGAGCAAATTATTCACCTGCATTGATAAGTACTTAGGGTCTGTCTTGATCTTAAGTGCTGTGGGATAGGGAACCAGTTCAACTGAAAAATCGGGGTACACTTGACCTTGATACTTTTCGAGTAGCCAAGCATTGAGTTCAATCGACTGCCAATCGGGCTGGATATTCGCTTCATCGAGGCGGGCATAACTCAGCAGCGTCATCACCAAGTCTTCCATAGTGTCTAAATCGCGGTTCAAGCGCTGGAAATACTTCACTCTGAGCTGTTCGCTTTGGGTTTCTTCCAGCGCCTCAATACCAAATCTTAACCGCGCTATCGGGGTTTTTAAATCGTGAGAAACCGCTCGACTGAGCAGTTTGTTATCATCGATCAATTGCTGAATACGATCCGCCATGCGGTTGAATTCGATTTCAATAGTGCCTATGTAAGACGTTTTACTAACAGGAATTCTCTGCTGCAACTCCCCCATGCCAAACGCTTGGGTCGCCTGACTGAGATTAACCAACTGACGGATCAAGGGCGACACCCACACCAACAATATCAGCACCACACCACCATAAAAAAGCATGGTATACAGCTTATTCAAGTCAAAGTTGCCATCGGTGGGCGTGACAATATCGGTATTGATGTTCAATACCTGCCCCGTTTTCGGCAGTAAATAATGCAAGGAGATACCGTCATCGGACTCCAGCAGGAGTGATTCTCCCGCATAAAACGCGGTTTTTAGATCTGAGGGTAAAACGAAATCGGCTTCACTCGCTAAAGAGAGTTGCTCTGAATTTAGCTGGTTCCAGTTTGCGATAAAACTTTGATTGTTAACGCTATCGTTATCGAGCGTTTGCGCCAGTGTGCTGCCCAGCAGTTTTAATGCGGCGAGGTGAGTGGCTGGGGTTTGCGTGTCATTATCAGGATCTAGCAGACTGGCAAACTCGCTTATCGACCAGCCTAGGCTGGCAATGGCCACCAGCACGACCAGCACCAGAGAAGTCATCAACTTCTTCATAAAGCTTGCTCACCCTCGTCGCGGCAAAAAAGGTATCCCTTGCCACGAATGGTTTTCACTTTATAGGGCTGACTCAAGGCTTCCTGCAATTTCTTGCGTAAACGCGATATGCGAATATCAACTGAACGATCTAGGCCGTCGTATTCAATGCCCCGCAGCTGAGCCACCAGTTCATTACGACTCACTATCGTGCCCGCCTTCAATGCCAGTAGCCACAACACATCGAACTCATTGGCATTCAAATCCAGCGGCTGTTTATCGATAGTGACCGATTTTGCCGTGGCATTGAGCACCAGCGAATCAAACACTAACTGCTGTTTTTGCTCCTCATCACCCACACGGCGTAACAGAGCTTTTATCCGCGCTAACAACACCTGTGGCCGGATCGGCTTTGTCAGGTAATCATCTGCCCCGACATCTAATCCGCGGATCTCATCCCCATCCTCAACACAAGCCGTCATAAATAGAATGGGCCCAGCATAAAATGCTCTCGCTTCCTTACAGACATCGAAACCATTCTTAACGGGTAACATTACGTCGAGTAACACTAAGTCAGGTATCTCTTCGGCTATCATCTCTAAAGCAAAATCGCCTTGGCTGGCAACCGTGACTTCGTAACCGTGATCCAGTAAATAATCACTGATCCACTCTGCCAGCGAGATATCGTCTTCGACCACTAAGATGTGCTTTTCAACTGACATATTAGAATAACCTCCAACCTGACTGACTCTGTTTAGGGGCCTTATAAACCCAAGTCACTACCACTTTGACCTGCGCCAGTGGTTGCACATCATCATTACGGATCAAACTAAAGGTCGCCGTTTTATCGCCTTCAAAACTATATTGATATTCTTGCATAGCTTTGCCGCTCCAGCAGATTAGCTGGTACTGGCGGTCTGTCAGTATGAGGCAATACTCGCCGCTCGTCGGTGTTTGCCATCGAAACAACACATCTTGATAGCAAGTTTGCCCTTTATGGAGCGCAATGCAGCGCTCTGGGGTCGCAGTAAAAATCACCGAATCGTCCTGACCCCAAGCAAAAAAAGGCGCATTCAGTAACACTAGCCATAAATAAAATCGCTTCATGCCCACGCCCCTAAAACACATAGCTGATAGAGGCATTAAAAAACGATGCATAGCCAGCTTGATTAAAGGGACTATCGGTCACTTCTTGGGATAATACATTGAAGCGATACATGGCCCGGAAGACAAAATTTTCACTCAGCGGATAGGCAACACCGAGCTCCATGCCATAGCTAAAAGAACTGCTCGGGTGATATTCAGGAAAGAGTTCAGTTGCTTCTTCTTTACTGACACCAAAAAGATAACGATTCAAGGTGGCTGATGAGTAGCCTACGCTCCCCAATACGTGAAAATTCCAATTACGTACCTGCCAAGACTTACCCAATCTGGCGGAACTCTGAATACCCTGATCATCATAATAATCAGATACTAATCTGTACTGAAAAACGTAGTTATCGCCCCAGTAACGCGTCGCACGAAAACCTGCGCCAATATAGAGCGAATCTTCCGATAGTAGATAAGCATTGCGGCCAGCTTCATCGAGTGTGCTGGGATCCACATCTGGACGAGACCATGAACCTTGTAAGTTCGCCAGTAACAGATCAAAGGACCAATCCTCTGAACTCCAAAGATTAACCCCAAGATTAACCCCATCCTGAGATTGGTGGATCATCTCAACAAACATGCCTTTGTACTGATACATGCCACTAATCAACAACGACAACTGCGCAGTGCCGGAACCGGTTTGCCGAACATCAATTTGATTGATCCCGTAAACACTCATACCCAGTTCAAAATCACCGCCGTCGGCAAGGCGATTTGAACCTCCGTTGACACTGCTGGCAATATCAGATGCGGCAGCGGCACCGGGAAGAATGCTGAGCGTTAACACAAAAAGCCAAAGAATACGCATGCCCATTTAATCCACATTTCTAGTCGTTATTTAGCGCTACATATTACAACAGTTTGTTAGTCTTTTTATCCGCCACTGCTCAACCCGTTGCATTTTTGCGACGAAAATATCGTCAGATAGCAAGAACAGTCAGCAAAGCGCAAGGAAGTGAACTTAAGCGAGGGGGAAACTTCGCACCTAATACGCTTATCCGCTGAAACGATTGAGGCCTTAAAACCTTCATGTTCGTCATTCAACATTAATCAGGATGATAGAATCCATAATAAAAACAAATTAATAGATTAAATCATCCCATCATCGAAACCGATTAAATATTCTTTATTAACAAAGGTTAACTAGACCCAATACTGACAATTCAAGTAGGGTCGAGTCACAAATTAGGATCAACTGTATCTCGCGTTCGACTGGTGCGACGCTAAGATAACTCTGACCCATAGAAGAATAATGACTCACTCAAGTTCCCCAACTCACAGAAAGTGGCTTTGGCTACTGCTCGGCGTGTGGCTGATTGTCATCCAATCGGTTGCGCTGTCGCATTCTGCTGAACACAGTTTGGAACATGAGCATGCCCACTGTTTCCTGTGCGATTTTGGTCATGAGCAAAATGCGGGCCCATCGTCTGTGCTTATGCCACCCATGGAATTGCAGCAAGCTGAAAGCATCCCACAGAAACCTTATCAACAACCGAGTTTACCTTGGTTACGTCACTTCAACGTGCGTGCACCGCCCTTACTGTCTTAAGCAAATTCAATCATTTAAAAAATCTATTTTTTGCTTATCTAAAGGAAAGGCACAATGAAACTTGCACTATCTTCAATAGCGCTAGCAGTTGCTGGCGTGTGTTCACCGGTTATGGCCGCTCAATTACAAGGTCAAGTAACCGATCTGCAAGGCGCACCTATCGCTGGCGCCCTCGTCAGCATCGACGGTGGGACGAGCACAAGCACCAATCCTCAGGGCCAGTATCAGTTAACCGTGGCTGACAATAGCCATATCCACCTCCACATTAGCGATGCCGATTTTAAGCACGTTGACAGGGATTTGCAGATAACCACTGGCGCCATGACGCAGGATATTTCACTGACGAAAACGGCGATGGAAAACATTGTCGTGACCGCATCGCCGCTCGCCCGCTCTGCGCTCGAAAGCACTACGCCAATTAGTGTACTGACCGAAGATCAACTCAAGCTCAATATCGAGCCGACGCTGGGTGACACCTTAGAAAAACTGCCCGGCGTTCAAGCCTCCCACTTTGGCGCGGGGGCGAGTCGCCCCATCATTCGCGGCATGGGCGGTCCTCGAGTACAAGTGCTTGAAAATGGCCTGTCTGTTGGTGATGCATCGACGGTATCGGCCGATCACGCGGTAACAGCAGAAGCTGCCTCGGCGCAGCAAATTGAGATCCTGCGCGGCCCAGGTACATTGCTTTACGGGAACGGCGCCATTGGCGGCGTGGTCAATGTGGTGGATAAACGCTACCACGAGAGCCCAGTCGATGAGCTGTCGGGGCAATTTGGCACTCGCTACGACACAGCCAGCAATGGCCGCACCTTTAACGGGGATATCGATGGTGGCAATGGTCAGTTCAATTGGCATGTAGATGGCACCCACCGCATTACCGACGATGTCGATATTCCGGGAAATGCCATTGCCAATCTGCCCGAAACCCATGGAAAACTGGCGAACAGTAACCAAAAACTCGACGACTATGCCGCGGGGGTTGGCTTTACCGGTGACACGGGATTTGTCAGCGTATCCGGCGCGCGCACTGAATCGAATTACGGTATTCCCGGCCGCGGCGAAGCCGATGCGCCCGATATCACCATAGATTTAAAGAAAACCGCATGGCAGCTGCACAGTGGTTTGTTAGATCCATTTGCCGGCTTCAGTAAACTGCGTTTTGATGCGGGGTATACCGATTATCAACATGCTGAGGAAGAAGATGGGGTTGCCGGCACGACTTTCTTTAACAAGCAAAGTGAAGCGCGCTTAAGCCTTAACAATCGTCCTTGGGGTGAGTGGCAAGGCACTATGGGGCTGCATGCTGTACACCGTGATTTTGCCGTTGAAGGCGAAGAAGCGCTGACACCAGACAGCAAAACCGATACCTTAGCCGCCTTTATCGTGCAAGAACGTAAGGTCGGAGATTTTCGCTTCGAGCTTGGCGGCCGCTTAGAGCATTACCGCTTAGCGCCAGACAGCATGACGTTAGACACACTAAATGGCGAACAAACCTACCAAGCCGAAGACCTAGTCGATAATGATCTCACCGTATCAGCGGGCATGGTGTGGGACTTAGATCCTGCCTATAACTTGGGACTATCGCTCACCCGCGCACAACGTTCGGCCACCGCAGAAGAGCTTTACAGCTATGGTCCCCACGATGCCACCCAAAGCTTTGAGCTTGGTTCGCAGTTCAGCGTTGAAAATGGTCAAATCATCACTAATAGTGGCAATAACGATAAAGAGGTCGCCAACAATATCGACTTAACCCTGCGCAAATTAGAGGGTGCGTGGACAGGCTCATTGAGCATGGCCTACAACCGAGTCAATAATTTCTATTACGAGAAAAATACGGGCTTAATCGCCTCTGACATAATCAACGGCGATGCTGAAGGTGATTTACCGGTTTACCAATACACCCAAGGCGATGCCGAGCTTTATTCCCTCGAGGCCCAAGCCAGTATCCCGTTCAACGATACTTGGTCATTGGATATGTTCAGCGATTACACCCGCGGCAAGTTGGTCGATGGTGGTAACTTGCCACTCATTTCGCCCATGCGTATCGGTTCAACTTTAAACTTTGACCAACAACAATGGCACGCTGAAGTCGGCGCAATTGGCTATGCTAAACAAACGGATACCGCCGAAAATGAAACCGAAACAGCAGGCTATGCGCTAGTGAATGCCGCCGTCACCTACCGTTTATATACTTCTGCGGGTGACATGCTGTTCTATGTCAAAGGCACGAATCTACTCGACCAAGACGCGCGGCCACACACCTCGTTACTTAAAGATTACGCTCCACTGATGGGACGCAACTTTATGTTAGGTGTCACCTATAACTTCTAAAAACAGGAGTTGTAAAAGACAATAAGTTAAGCCCAAAGCGAAGTCCTAGACTTCGCTTTTATTTTTCTATTGGTCACTACAGTAAGACAAGTTACTACAGGCATATTCACATCAGTAGCAAATCACAGCGGCTATTATCGCGAGGCTGATTTAGCAAAAATTTTACATCAATTTAGACAAAATCAGATTATCGACAAGTAACCAGCCAGACACGGCCAATAAACAACTTCAATGAGCTGTCCAAAATACGTTTATCTGGCAATCACCGTTAACGTTGAGACCCGTTAGGTCGTTATAAGGCTACATTTAACGTCATCGCCATGGAAACATAAAAATAAGTAATATTAATCAAAACCATAGAACACACCACGCAATATAAGCTACTAGATTGCAAGGTATGATCTGGTTAAATGTCAGTATCGAGGGATAACGATTCATCAACTATTTTATATTTTGAGTGCCATAAAAAAGTCGCGCGCATGGCATTAAAATAGAAGAACATAAAAACGATGGCTAACGGAAGACCTTGAACATTACCCAGATCGCTCCATTGAAGAATCTTAGATAAGACAAAATAAAACAACATCAAAGTGGCTGCTATTCTCGATTTTCTATAGATAAAAAAAGCCATCACTGCCATTAGCACGACATCGATCATAAGAAATGGATCAAGGAAATAATTCAGCGTCGCGTTTTCAGTTTGGGTAAAGAAACCAATGGTACTAAAAACTAATGTTATGCTGAGTGAGATTAATGTCACTATCCAACCATTTTTAATTGCAGACTGACACTGTTCTTGAGTCTCAATCTTGAACAGACTTTTCAAAGATGCTTTATTTTTTCCTGCCATGATAAATCTCCGTTTAAAAAACTGGCAATTAATGTTCAAATACCAGAGTAAAGTCAGTTCACCAAGGTTGATTATCACCAACTAAACTTTCCTTCCCTTCTGAATCTTCTTATCATACATGAGCAGCGAAAAAATCAGCTCATACGTTAGTTTGTATATGAGCATCTAGTGGCATTAAATGTCGATAATGGAACACTTAAGTTAACTCAACATACCTATTAAATGACTATTTTTCACATAGTAACGCCTAAAGTTCAATGACTTGATGCCATGGGAGCTGAAGAACAAAAACAGTAAAGGAATATCTCACTGTGAACATAAAAGCGAAAAATGTAGGATAAAATTTAATGGAACTAATTTTAATCACCTTGTTAATACTGCCGTTCATAATTATTTTTTATAAACGGAATCGATTCTTTCCCTGGTCAACACGCCTTAACTTATACCGAATGAGAGATATGTTAGAAAGTACTGATAATGCCAGAAAATTCTATCAAATTTATTCTGATATCATTAAAGCTAGCAAAACGCCTTATATTATTATCGATACAAATCATTATGCTTTTTCGGTACCTGAATCGAAAATAGATCATGTAAAAGATGAAATAACACTGAGCATACACACTGCCGCGATAAGGGGAGCCCACTATCAAAACAATACGCTCAAATTTCATGCAACCTTTGATAAAATAAGCACAGAAGTCATTGTGCCAATTACCGCGTTCAAAGCCTTGTACGCCAAAGAAGATGGGATAGGTATCGAATTCGGTGAAGATAACTCACATTAACTCTCCAATATAAGAAAGAGAATTAGGATTAAGAGAATTACCTTTTTATATCATATGACTAAACAGCGCGTACCTTAAACTGCTGCATGGTTTCCCTTAGTGAATTGGCCTGCTGAGACAATGACTCACTGGCTTTTGCAGTTTCATTGGCGCTGCCAAGTACCAATTCCCCTGAATCTCGAATCTCATTAATACGCTCACTGATATCCTCAGCGGTGACGGCTTGCTGCTCGCTTGCGGTCGCGACCTGAGCATTGGCCTGAGTCAATTCAGTTAAGGCATCTAAAATCTCAAATAGGTGCTGCTTGGCTTGATTAACAAGCAGTGACGATTCACTGATTTGCTTATCGTTATTGGCAAAGGAATCGACTGAGGACTTAGCATCTTTCACAAGTGTTTGGATAAGATCGCTGATCTCCTGCGTGGCGGTTTGGCTACGAGTTGCCAGCGCCCGCACTTCTTCAGCGACCACAGCAAACCCACGACCTTGATCTCCCGCCCGCGCCGCTTCAATCGATGCATTTAGGGCCAACAAGTTCGTCTGCCCCGCTATCGCATCGACTACAGAGACAAAATTGAGGATTTTTCCAGTACTCGCCTGAACCTGTTGAATAAGTTGATTAGAATACTGGGCGCTGGTAACTAACTGTTTGGAAATTTTTTCACTCGCATCGACAACCTCGCAACTTTCTTTCACTTTATGCTCGGCTTGTCCCGCTGAGTAAGAAGCGGTTTCGGCACTACTCGCCACTTCAGTGATCGTTGCCGCCATTTGGGTCATAGAGGCGGCGACTTGGTCGGTATTATCTTGCTGCCTTAACATGGCCTCACGATTATTTTCGGCCACCGCATTAAGCTCAGTCACCATAGAGGCAATTTCTTCACTTCGAGCAATCACTTGGCCGACGGTTTTACTTAAGGTCCACGCCATTTGATTCATACTGACGGTAAGTTCGCCCAGTTCATCCTTAGAGTCGACGCGCAGCTCTTGGTTAAAGTTACCCTGTTCCATCTTAGCGGCAGAATTACGTAACCGATTGATAGATTTGACCATGTATTGACTGCAAGCTATGCCTATCAATAAGCCAATGACTAAAGACACGATAGAAATAATCGTTAAACCATAAATCGCCCTGAGTTCTTCTTCCTCTGTTACAGAAACTGCAGCTTGAGTCATCAGCGCTAAACGCTCAACGAATTGACTTAGCTCAGCATTAAACACATTTTGCGCCACCTCTAAGGATTCAACCCGCTTAGCCAAAGCTGTATGGTCTTCTTTTTGCTGAATTCCCGAAATAACGGTGCCAAGCAGGGCTTTATAAGCTGTAAAATGTTAAATGATCGTGTCAATATCTTGATTTAGCTGCTGTGTTTTCTCACGTACTTGAGGAGTGTTAGCGTTTTTTAATGCCTCTCCAAGCATGGTTTGAGTCGAGAGCAACTCCTTGCTAATGTCTTCATTGTGCTGAATAACATCCGTAATAAAAGCCGCTAAAATGAGTGGACTGGATACGGCGTCAACATCAGCGGCACGAAATGCTTTCTCCAGAATCACTGAGCTTTCGAGCTGCTTAATGGTGACGTCGGTTGATAATCTCACTAATGGAATATTTTCCTTTGCAATGCCTTGGATTTCCTCAGAAACTCGCTGCATCTTCAACAGACTAAAACCAGACAAAATCAGGATCAGCACTAACATCACCCCAACGAGGGCGATCATCTTATGTTTAATCCGTAAATCTTTTAAAAACTGCACCATAAAACGGGTCTCCAACAAACACAGATATCAAAGGACGTCACATTTAGAATAGTCGCAGTTTTCACTTTGGGTGGTTGAATTGAGCCTAAAGTATTAGCTGAATTTAAAAGAAAAACTGAAACATTAGAAAAATCGCATCATAGCTAAGCTCGATGATACGTTAGAAAGTCAAAACCTGTTTAAGGCGCGCGAAATACTAGAGGGCAGAAGTTTGAACAAACGTTGGTGAAATTAGACGCTCAATACCGCCTTCCAATACCTACACCTCAACAAACTGCTAAAACTTGCATTAACATGGTAGATCACAGAAGATCCCTTGGCCTTTTTCTTTGCCTTTAGCCTCATTCATGACTCAAGCTGCATCACCTACGCCAAATACTGTGACTCACACAGCAACGAATACAATGGCCGACATTGAAACATCCCATGCCTCGGCGAATGCTGTGCCTGATACCACAGTGACACTTTGCTCATCAGAGGCAGAAAAGCAAAATGCTCAGATCCGGTCGCAATTCCCAGCGTTACATCAAATGCTTGATGGCTATCCCTTGTGTTATCTTGACACCGCAGCCACCAGCCAGAAACCGCAAATGGTGTTAGATGCTATGGCGCAGTTTTACGCTAACGACAATGCCAATGTGCATCGCGCGGCGCACCAGTTATCGGCGCGCTCGACCTTAAGTTATGAAAAAGTACGCGATCAACTGCAGCAATTTTTAAAGGCCGAACGCCGTGAAGAAATCATCTTTACCCACGGCACCACAGAATCAATCAACTTAGTCGCCTTTGGACTCACTGCACACGTCAACGCTGGTGATGTGATATTAATTGACGCCGCCGCCCACCACGCCAATATCGTACCTTGGCAGGAGCTGGCGAAACGCACGGGCGCTGTGATTGAGCCTATCCCTCTCGATCAAGCTTGCCGCTTAGATCTCAGCGCCTATAAAACCTTGCTCGAGTTAAAGCCAAAAATCGTCGCCCTATGCCATGTTTCCAACGCCCTAGGCACAGTCAATCAAGTGGCTCAGCTAGTGCAGTTAGCGAAGAAGCAAGGTGCAATAACCTTAGTTGATGGTGCGCAGGCAGTGGCACATTTAACGCTGGATGTGGCTGAAATCGATTGCGATTTTTACGTTTTTTCGGGGCATAAAATGTATGGTCCCACTGGCGTTGGTGTGCTTTACGGCCGTTTCGACGTGTTAGATACTATCGCGCCACTATTAACTGGTGGCGAGATGATTAAACGTGTGAGCTTTGAGGTAACAGAATTTGGCAGCCTACCGAATCGCTTAGAAGCGGGCACGCCACCAATTGCCGAAGTCATAGGTTTAGGCGCGGCCATTACATTTTTACAAACCGAGCTTACACCGCAGGTTCAAGCTTATGAAGCTGAATTAGTTAACTATTTACAAAGCCAATTGCGCGCGCTCGGTGAAGTGCATTTATACGGCGCCTTTGATGACAATATCGGCGTCGTCGCCTTTAATCTTGCCGATGAACATCATCAAGATGTGGGCATTTTGCTGGACCAACAAGGGATTGCCGTACGCTGCGGCCATCACTGCGCCATGCCATTAATGCAGAGTCTGAATCTTAAGGGCTGTTGCCGCGCCTCTATCGGTATCTACACCAATAAAGACGACATCGACCGCTTTATTGCTGCGTTGGCCTCGGTAAAAGACTTACTGCTGTGATCCAGTATTTAACGACTGAACCACGCGACTCATGCGCTCAAGATAAGTTACGCTCAAATAAGTGAGACAGGATTTAGCCCTATGACTGATTCGACTATGCCTATGCCAAGCGAGACCGATTTTCACTATTCAGTGCAAGATGCCGAGACCTTGCTAGCGCGTTTTACCCAGGCACCTAACTGGCAGGAAAGATATCGCCAAATTATGTTTCTAGGCAAAGACTTACCGAGTTTAAGCCCAGAACTTCGCGTCGAAGCCGCTCAAGTAAAAGGTTGTGAAAGTGATGCGTGGATTTATCATCTCGAACAGGCTGGCAAACACTATTATTTAGCCGACAGCGATGCCCGCATCGTCAAGGGATTGATTGGCTTATTACTTGGCGCCTGCCATGGCAAAAGTCGCGCTGAGATCCAAGCATTTGATCCTGCAGCTTACTTCAAACAATTGGGACTAGAAGGCCAGCTCAGCCCATCACGCACCAACGGCCTTAACTCCCTCGCCAAAGCCATGCTTGAAGCCACTCGATGATCATAACCTTAGGGTTTCATTTACTGACACAAGTACTGGCACAAACGATAATGGACACAGCTCTGCAACAATAAATCATCATCACTCCAGCCTAGGGGCAAAGGCCAAAAAAGGGATTTAATCAAAGACTTCTACGCCCTAAAAAGGTATAAAGAAGTTACATTTGCGTTATTGATAGGAATCGAGCATGCCCATCAAGGCAGTCAATCACTACCGTCGTACACTCCTTAAAGGTCTTGGCGCAGCAACCCTGTTAAGCCCACTCGCCAGTTTACCTAGCTTTGCCGCCGCACAGAGGCGGATATATGTCGATGGTTTATCCTTCCTACCCGATGACTTAAGTGATGTAACCGCCGCTAAACTCGATGCCTATCTTTGCGATATTTCGGCGATTGAGACTATAGAACAAGCCGATGGCACTCAAAACTACAAACGCACCTATAAAGCCTGTATGGAAAGTATCAAGCAGGCTGCAAAACGGGTAAGCGAACATCCTGACATTTTGTTGCAAGGCCTGAGTGGACGAGATATTCAACGTGCCCGCGACAGCCAGCGCACTGCGGTGTTTTTTCAAATCCAAGGCGCAGATTGTGTCGAAGCAGACAGTGAAGCTAACCAGTGGGCACGGGTGGATGAGTTTCATCAACAAGGGCTGCGCGTATTGCAGCTCACCCACCACTATGGCAACACCTTCGCTGGTGGTGCGTTAGACAATGATGCCAATGGCGGACTCAATCGGCCGCTCACCGCCAACGGACGCGAACTTATCGCCAAACTCAATCACGCCAATATCTTGGTCGATGTGAGTCACTCCAGCGCTCAAACCGCTTTAGATGTCGCAAAAATCACGAAATCTCCCATAGTGCAGAGTCACGGCGCGGCGCGCGGCATAGTAAACCATGCCCGTTGTTCCCCTGATGAAGTGATCCGCGCCATCGGCGATAGCGGCGGCGTATTCGGCGTATTTATGATGAGCTTCTGGCTCACTAATAATGCTGTGCCTACGATCGATGACTATATTCGCCAGTTGGAATACGTATCGCGCGTCGGCGGTGTAGATAGCGTGGCAATCGCCAACGACTTCCCACTGCGCGGCCAAGAAAACTTGCTCGCTCTTAATAATGACAACGCCCAAGGCATTAAAGAATATCAAGAATGGTGGTACAGCTTAAGGGCGAAAGGCGTGCTAGGTTTCGATGCAGAGCCAAGGCATGTCGTGATCCCTGAGCTAAATCATATCGATCGCATGAGCCGTATCGATGATGCCTTAGCCAAGGCGCGCTTTAAAGCTACCGATCGCGACCGTTTCATGGGTGGTAACTGGCAACGCGTGCTCAATAAAGTACTAGTGTAAACGCCATTGTTTTATCGCTCTGTTTAATTTACGTTGTCGATAATTTTACTGGCTTATCTGCCCGCTTCAGTCTTGGATATTCTATGCTGACCACAATCGCCATTTTCAATTATCGCTCTCTGCGTGAAATCGTCTTGCCCCTAGGGCAACTCAATTTGATCACTGGGGCGAATGGCAGTGGTAAATCTAATCTATACAAGGCGCTACGTTTACTCGCACAAACGGCACAAGGTGGCGTTGTCAATGCTTTAGCCCAAGAAGGCGGGCTCGACTCCAGCTTTTGGGCGGGGCCAGAAAACCTCACCAAAGGCATGTTAGCGGGCGACACCGCCATTGAAGCCACCGTCAGGCAAGCGCCGAAACGCTTAAAACTCGGCTTTGCCGGTGAGGACTTTAGCTATCTTATTGAACTCGGTTTGCCTAAACCCGACGTCACAACGCTATTTGGCTTAGATCCACAAATCAAGCGCGAAGCCATTTGGAACGGGCCTAAATATCGCCCCTCTACTGTGTTAGTCGAGCGCCGTGGTCCTATGGTGAAAAGCCGCAGCACTGATGGGCAAGGCTGGATAACATTAGGCGCCCACCTGCAAACTGGCGACAGTATTTTTACCGAGCTTGCCGATCCAGAGCGCTGCCCAGAAGTGCTCAAGCTTCGCGACAGTATTCGCGCATGGCGCTTTTACGATCACTTCAGAACCGATGCCGAAGCCCCTGCACGGCGCCCACAATTAGGCACGGCCACACCAGTATTGCACCACGATGGCCGTGATTTAGCCTCGGCAATTCAAACCATTTTTGAGATTGGTGATAAAACCGCTTTCGATCATGCGGTCAGTGATGCCTTTCCCGGTGCTAAGGTTCGAATCGAGCCGCAAGAGGGCGGCATTTTAGTGCTCGCATTTCATCAGCATGGTTTATTAAGGCCACTCAATGCCAGTGAATTGTCGGACGGCACCTTGCGTTATTTGCTGTTAATCGCCGCCCTACTGACGCCAAGACCGCCAGAACTTATGGTGTTAAACGAGCCAGAAACCAGTCTGCATCCGGATTTATTGCCCGCACTTGCGCGCTTAATCGCTAAGGTGTCTAAGGATTGCCAGCTATGGGTGGTATCCCACGCCAATCGGCTTATCAATGCTTTAAGTCAATTTGAACACTGCAATACCTTGGCCCTAGACAAAACCTTAGGTCAAACGCAGATCCAAGGCCAAGACCTGCTCAATACGCCCAGTTGGCTATGGCAGAATCGTTAGTCGGCGGTGTTAACTCGTTAGCCCTCATCAATCGTAAAATACCGCGAGCCATAGGGTTTCTGAACTTTTAGAAGTCGAAGCGACGCGGTGTTTTTGATGGGGCACAATCGTTAAGTAATCACCTGGGGTTAGCGTCACGGGTTCACCTTGTTCAAATTCAAGCGTCGCCTCCCCTTTAAGTAACATCACCCATTCATGCTGAGTTTGATCGTACCATTGACCGTCGGGCGTAGCTTGCCCATTAGAGACAATGCGCTCTATGGTTACAGTGTCATTACCCGCCAGTTTTTCAAACACTTCCGCCGATAAATCAGTGGGTAATTTTGCAAAAAAGTTATCAAGCATTTTGTGTTTATTCCTCTGCTTTTATTCGCTCTCTCTGCTGATTAAACAGTATTTTTAACAATCAAACATTGAGAAACGAAACCATTAACCGCTATGATATGCGCACTGAAATACTCAAGGTCCATGAGTATCCCTCAGATAAGCTTATTGTTTTACATATGGATATGGAGATTTCCCCTGATGTCGTTGTTTCGCGCACTCAAAGCCAAGTTATTCCCCTCAAGCCAAACTAGCCGCGATCCAAAAGACATTCAGCTTCAAACTGAATCACCTGTAGCCTGCCAAGAACAAGCGCTAACTCAGGCGCCGTCAGTCGCTGTATCGCTATTCCAGCGTCACTTCAGCTTAAAAATCTATGCGACAAAGGCAGACGCGACCGCTTGTGAAGAAAATGCCGACTACAACTTAACTCTCTATCACTACGATGCGCCCCAAGCAATAGAACTCTTAGGCTGGGAAAAGGCTAATGAATGCTGCGAATTTCATCATACCGAATTTGACCGACTCGAAATGGGCAATCAACTCCCGTTTCCAGAGCAACATTTTTGGCTCGGCACAGAAAAAGTCTGCAGTATCACAGCTCAAAATAACCACCAGGAAACCACATTATGGCAGGTTGAACTTAACAATCGAGATGCTCTGTTAATAAGCCACTTTACGCTCGATGCAGACTATAAAGTACAAGGCGACATTCAAGATTACGCCAGCTTAACTGGCCAACTACATCGCACTTATCATCAACTCGATTCTGAAGACGGCGCGGGTATGCTCAGAATTGTCACCCAAACGCCCAATCTCACAGAAGCCGTTGACTCAAACTACTTTGGTGAACGTCATGGCGTTTCCCGCCAGTTCGACGCTCTGGGGACCTTGTTATTTGAAGGTAACTTTATTAATGATCAACAACTTGGACAGCAAGCTTGGTATGATCATGAGGGCAACATAACCCAGAGTGAAGAACGCAGTACGAACGGCATATTAGTCAAACGCTATTACAGTAATGGGCAAGTCAGAGAGGATGCTGAACTTGATCGTGATGGCAACTACGTCAATACCTTGAGTCGCTATTATGAGTCAGGCAAACGCTGGCTGACTCGACCTATGCTGGCGAATAAAATCCACGGCATTGAATATATGTACTATGAATGTGGCGCCCTTCAGGCCGAACTGAGTCACGAGCATGGCAACTTAGTTAAAGAGGTATGGTTTCATCCTAATGGCCAGCTCAAACAAAAAATACTCGTCAATGACGCGGGCAAGAGCTTTGAAACCTTTTTTGAAAATGGTCAATTGTCATGGCGTGAGCAATTTAATCCGCAGGGGCTTATCTATGGTATTCGCCAAGAATGGCACCCTAATGGACAGCTCGCATTACAACTTAACTTCGACAACGGTCTCGCACAGGGAAATCGTGAAAAATGGTACGCCAATGGCCAGCTTGAGGCAAAAATCCCATTTGAACAAGGTAAAGAGCAAGGCATGGCCTACTGGTACCATGACAATGGCCAACTGTCTCTCGAAATGTACCTAGAGAAAGGACTCAGGGAAGGCCTGTTTAAAAGCTATTACAAAAGTGGCGTGCTCTCGGCTGAAGGCCAATATAAAAATAACCTCTCGGTAGCCCCCTTTATCGAATATTACGAAAACCAGCAAGTTCAAATGTATTTACCGCACACCCAAGGCAACCGTGATGGCACTGCCCGCTGGTTTTACCAAGATGGCACGATACGCACTATCTCTGAGTATGAAGTGCGCGACGGCCAAGGCTACCTCAGAGAATCCAGTTTTTATAACAAAAAAGGGGTCCTCGAATCCTATCAAAGTCACTCAAATACCCGCTGTGGCTATCATCTTGAGAATAATCAAAGGGAATACTATCAAGAAGGTATTGCCGATACTCGCATCGAATACTATGAAGATGGTGCCATTCGCTGGTTGCTCACACGAACTCAAGGGGATTTATTTAGCTCTAAATCTTTGTCCCCTCAAGGTTTAATTCTAGAAACTGGCACAATTCAAATTATCGATGGCCGTTACCTCGATGTCGGCCATTGGCAACGGTTTACGCCCCAAGGACAAGTGTATCGCGAAGTCTGGCTAGATGAAGAAGGCCAGCTTATAGAAAGCCGTCACTACTTTGATTTTAATCAGTATCTATCGACTCAAGAAGATGACGAAGCAGAATGGGAAGACGCAGAGCCCCGTCATTATGGCTATGATGACTGTGATATCAGTGACTATGATGAAGACGATGATGCAGATTGGGAACATGACGGATTAAATGAACATTCAACTAACCACTTACACACAGCTAACCATAGCAGCAATAGCGCATATTTGTCCCGCCACAAGTATCACAGGCCCAATGGCGATGCCACAGCGAAACAAGCACAAACTCAAGCCACAGCGGATGTCGACGCCAAAGAGCCGATATTGTCTTACCACTTAAAATTTGACGACGAAAGTAAGCTTTATGCAATGAAGCGCTATCATCCCAATAGCCACATTGCCGAAGAAGGTAATTTACAGATCCAAGGAGAAGAACAATTCTGGGTCGGTATCCATAATCAATACGATGAGCAAGGTAAGCTCAAGCTCTCCGAAACCTACACTATGGCAGGAGAGCCGATAGAGCACACCACCAGCACGAATGCGATATTGTTGAACTAGGTGCTATAGCGGAACAAGCAGTGCACAAATAATCATGGTCACATGTGCGAGCATATGCGCTCCCATTGCACACTCTAAACCATACTTCCAATATAGGTAACCAGCAATAAATCCAAAGCCTGCATTACCTAAAATAATGTACAGAACTAAGGGTATAGTGGCTTCAGAAGTTAAAGCAAAAGCGACAGGAAGATGCCCAACACCAAATATAATTCCAGAAAGAATAATAGCTAAAACATAATTATGCACCTTAATGTCAGCCCCCTTTCTTTGGGTAAGGCGATAACTACACCATACAAGAAATGACATCAATCCCCAGCGGATCAGGAGCTCTTCTGTAATGCCGCCGTACAATACTTTTGTATACCAAGGAGGTGCTAATTTTGCTCCTGCTTGAATAAAATCTGCAGGAAGATAACCCGATAGCATCCCCAGAAAAACAAGGATAAAGACCCCTCCGAGAACACCACCCACTAAAGCAGGAATAAGCTGAGGCCTTAATGCTGTGTAAATACTATTTGAATGAACCATAGCCGAAATCACAGGAGCGGTTAATCCCACTTTTTTAGCAAAAATAGAACCCATAAAAACCATCAAAAGTAACATCAGCGACGACTGCGCTACCGAAATAATTTGCAGCAAAAATAAGGGCATGGGTAATTCCCCTTGCTGCATAGCTAAAATTTGTGAAACAAAAGGGATAACCGACATTATCCCTAAAAAACCAACAAAGAATAACGCTAGATTTAACCTCATAACTTTTACTTCCATATATACGATCTCCGATTTACTCTGCTAAAAAACTAAAGTGCAAAAGTGGCGATGGTCTTTTGAATACCGACGACATCCGTGCCACGCTTGAGTTCTTTGACTAAAGGTTCGCTCTGGCCTGAGATCCAGATTTTGAGCTCAGCATCTAAATCAAAATGGCCAGTGGTTTCCACTTCAAAATGGGTAATAGATTTATACGGTATGGAATGGTAGGTGACCTTCTTGCCAGTAAGCCCCTGCTTATCAATTAAGATCAAACGTTTATTGGTGAAAATAAACAAATCGCGGATCACTTTGTAGGCGAGTTTTAATTCTTCTTGAATGCCCATAATAGGCCTTAATTCTTCGGCTAATTCCTGTAAATCAACCTCAGCAGCATTACCGAGTAAACCGTCTAACAGTCCCATTTTAACATCCCTTATTATTGATATTATTTTCAATAAGATATCTGCTGATAACCGAATGTGCAATATTGGGCTTTGATGAAAATATGGGAGTAGCTATGGTGAGGGTAACATAGATATAGGTAGACAAATTAAGCGCGCGGATGCAGGCTGAATGGGTGTGAGGAGCATTACACTCTGCAATGCTCCAAATGACAGATGTTAAAGGTGTTTCTGGCCTCGCACTTGACGGTTTTCACCGACCACCATCATTTCGCATTTAGGACAGTCAAAGACCAGCTTGAGCACATCGTTACCGATTTCAAGCACCATAGGATCGGCCTTGATGCCTGGTACTTCCTTCGGACACAAATTAAAGTTAAAGCGCAGACAATGCTTAGTGATCATCAATGGCACGTCTTCGGTGACGCCATTTTTCTCATAGGTGTCTTGGATCTCAATTACGCCGTGGCGTTGATAAAAATCCTTGGCCTTTTCGTTGGCAACGTTGCCTAAGTAACTCAAATGCTTGACGGGATAGACTGCATCTTGATTATGCTTCCACGGCAGTGGACGCACATAGCCTTGCACACGAGCAGCCTCTAAGGCGGCCACACCATCACGGCGCAGACCATTGAGTACAGATGCAGGCAAGAACCAAGCTTGGGCCGTATCGATACTGATGCTACGGGCAACAAAGTCGGTACTGCCGAGCTTACCCAGCTGAGTGCGAGTATTTTGTAAGGTCTTATCGACATCTGTCGCAGGCGTCTTCTCGACCACTAAATTCACTGTGGCTGTAATGCCATAGATATCGGTCAATGTCAGTGCGAGTCCGTCTTCGGTGTCGCTCAACCGTAAATCGACGCCGATAATCCGCTTAGAAGATTCTTTCGATAACAGGGCTTCGAAGGCTTGGTTATGGTTACGATATAAAGTCATGCCAACCTTTAAATCCTTTGGCACCTGCAATATATGCAGTTTTAACCCTTCAGCGCGGTTAACCCGCAGACCTTGCAGCTTGTCATCGGATTGTTTTGCCATGGCAAAATTCGCGGGGAAAAACGCTAAGCCATCGCCGTTATTAAATTCATGGGTTGAGCTCACTTGGATAAAGTCTTTGCCTATGCTGACCACTTTACCGACTTCTTCACCGATATATTTTGGCGAGCGGAAATCTTTAATGCCTTGGCTACGTTCGTTAACAAAGTAATCTGTGCTGCCACGGTTAAAAGTCTTTTCAGGATCGGGAATAAAAGAATGTTCACAACGGCCGTGGGACGAAGCCTTAAACTCAGGGCGACGCGCCATAATCGCATCCAACTTTTGGCGATAATGCGCGGTGACGTTTTTAACGTAACTTAAATCTTTTAAGCGACCTTCAATCTTAAACGAGCGAATGCCCGCGTCGATGAGCGCTTCGAGGTTTTCGGTTTGGTTATTGTCTTTTAAAGACAATAAGTGTTCATTCTGCGCTAACACATCGCCTTGACGGGTTTTAAGATTGCCCGGCAAGCGGCACATTTGCGAGCATTCGCCGCGGTTAGCACTGCGGTTACTAAAGGAATGACTCAAGTTACACAAACCACTGTAAGCCACACACAGAGCGCCGTGGATAAAGAATTCGAGCTGCATATTCGTATGTGCGGCCACATCACGGATTTGGCTCAAGCCTAATTCACGGGCGAGCACTACCTGAGAAAAACCAACTTGCTCTAAGAACGCCACTTTTTCAGGGCTGCGGTTATCCATTTGGGTACTGGCATGCAGGGCAATCGGCGGCAAATTAAGTTGCAAGACGCCCATATCCTGCACAATCAGCGCATCGGCACCGGCTTCGTACAGTTGCCAAATGAGTTTTTCGGCGTCGGCCAGTTCGTTGTCCATCAAAATGGTATTGAGGGCGACGAATACCTGAGCATGATATTGATGAGCATAAGTACACAGGCGCGCGATATCTTCAACACTGTTACCTGCCGTCGCCCGCGCACCGAATGCGGGCCCCCCAATGTATACCGCATCGGCGCCATGGCGTATGGCTTCGATACCATAGTCAGCATTTTTTGCAGGCGCCAATAACTCAAGGCGGTTATGGACGTGAGAAAGATTCTCGGGAGTGTATATCTCTGGCTGGCTCATGGCTTCAAAGGCTCAACAGGGTCATTAACAAAAAAGAGCGTAATTATAGCAAGAACTCAAATCCAGCTCTATCAGCAAATCATCAACTAATGCGCTTTGCTGCGGCGCTTGAGTTATCTCAGGAAGCTTAGTCTCACAAGCAATCTTTGGGCGTCACACTTGCACCCTCAAGCCTAGCAGAGTATCTTTGCGGCGCATTGACGAATAGGCCCCATTATGACTGATTTTATATACCAACCACCGACAACCCCTTGGCTCGATATTCTTTATCAAGATAAAGACATTATCGTCATTAACAAACCTTCAGGATTGTTGTCTGTGCCAGGTCGCGACCCAGCTCATTACGACAGTGTCTATGCCCGAGTAAAAGCTGAACACCCCCATTGCCAAATTGTCCACCGCCTCGATATGGCTACCTCAGGCGTGATCGTTCTCGCCCTTATTCGCAGCGCCGAACGTGAATTAAAACGTCAGTTCCACGATAGAGAAACCAGCAAAACCTACTTTGCAAGGGTCGCTGGACATGTCAAAAATGACACTGGCAGCGTTGATTATCCGCTGATCTGCGACTGGCCAAATCGCCCCAAACAGAAAGTCGATCATCTTGTGGGCAAACCGTCGTTGACTCACTACCAAGTAATAAGTCGCGCCAAACGCTCAACGCTGGTGAAACTCACGCCAATCACTGGCCGCTCACACCAATTACGGGTACATATGATGGCGCTCGGTCATCCGATCTTAGGCGATGGTTTTTACGCCGACCCATTAGCCAAATCCTTAGCCCCTCGCCTATTACTGCATGCGGCAGAACTCACCATCAAACATCCCTACACGGGTGTCAGTATGACTTTTAGCGCAGAAGTGCCTTTTTGTGAGCCTTTGGGCGAACAATGATCACTAAAATCAACTAAGACGGGCAAAATCGGTAGCAATTCCCCATAAAAAAACGTAACTTTATGACAATTCATTACGTTATAGAGAATTTATTTATGGATACCGCATTTCAGCGCGATCAACTCGATAATCATATCCTCGAAGCCTTAATGCAGGATGCCCGCACGCCCTTTGCTGAGCTAGCTAAACGCTTTAGCGTGAGCGCCGGCACTATCCATGTTCGGGTAGAAAAAATGAAGCAAGCGGGGATAATCACAGGCGCGCAGATCACAGTAAATCCTAAAGCCTTAGGTTATGACGTCTGCTGTTTTATCGGTATCAATCTTAAAAGTGCTGGTGATTATCCTGCCGCCATAGCCAAACTCAATGCACTCGAAGAAGTCGTCGAAGCCTATTACACCACAGGCAACTACAGTATTTTCGTAAAGGTAATGTGCCAATCCATCGATGGTTTACAGCATGTACTCATCAATCGCATTCAATCTATCGATGAAATCCAGTCAACAGAAACCTTAATCAGCCTACAAAATCCAATAGTCAGAGCGGTTAAGCCTTAAATAAAAACATCCTTAAAGCCAACAACAGAAATATATTCCAATGCTGAATTGATTCATTTTCATCGGCAACCACTAAAAATATCCTATTACGACCTCAGCATATGCACTATTAAGTCCTCGGACATAAAAAGGAGCCTTTGGGCTCCATTCTTATCTTATATAGTTGCTCTATAAACACATTGCATACTACGAACGTAACCCAATTCCCCGTGAAACTAGATAATACGCCAAGGTCCATAGGGCGACACAGAAACCGATCATAATGGCGATGGATAGTGGCACGCTGATGTCGGCGAAACCTAAAAAACCATAGCGGAACACGTTGATCATATAGACCACAGGGTTGAGTGCCGACACGCCTTGCCAGAAAGGGGGCAAGAGTGACAGGGAATAAAATACGCCGCCAAGATAGGTTAATGGAGTAAGCACAAAGGTCGGGATAATACTGATATCGTCGAAACTTTTAGCAAAAACAGCGTTAATCAAACAGCCTAAGGAGAATAGCACTGAGGTTAAAAATACCGTCATTACCACTAAACCGGCATGATGTAAGCTAATGTCAACGAAGAACATGGCCACAAGCGTCACTATTAGGCCAACACATAAACCGCGCGCCACGCCGCCACCAACATAACCTGCAATCAACACATAATGGGGCACAGGAGCCACCATCAGCTCTTCTAAATTACGCTGAAACTTAGCACTGTAGAATGAGCTCGCCACGTTCGAGTAAGAGTTAGTGATCACCGACATCATGATCAAACCCGGGGCGATAAACTCCATATAAGATACGCCGCCCATCTCTCCAATTCGGCTGCCGACTAAGTTACCAAAAATCAAAAAATACAAGGTCATGGTAATCGCTGGCGGGACTAAGGTCTGGACCCAAATTCGCGTAAAACGATTGATTTCTTTGCTTAAGATGCTTTTAAAGGCAATAAAGTAGAGCTGGTTCATGCAGAGACTCCCTGAGTTTTCTTCACGAGTTCGACGAAGAGTTCTTCTAAGCGATTAGACTTGTTGCGCATCGATAGCACTTCTATATTGGCCGCACTTAATTGGCTAAAGACATCGTTGAGATTATGCTCTTTCACCACATCCACCTCTAAAGTATGAGGGTCGGTTAAGCGGCAAGTCATGCCATCGAGTACGGGTGCTGTAGCTGTATCCCTACGCAAATCAAGAATAAACGTCTCCATATTCAGCTTACTGAGCAGCGCCTTCATGCTAGTGCATTCCACTAAAATGCCTTTGTCGATAATGCCGATATTACGGCAAAGCATTTCAGCCTCTTCAAGGTAATGGGTGGTCAGGATGATCGTCACGCCTTGCTGATTAATTTGTTTGAGAAACTCCCACATAGAGCGGCGTAGTTCAATATCCACACCTGCGGTAGGTTCATCTAAAATCAATAATTTAGGTTCGTGCATCAGGGCGCGAGCAATCATTAACCGTCGCTTCATGCCACCAGATAATTCCCGCGAAGGGCTATTGCGCTTTTCCCACAAATCCAGTTGGCTTAAATATTTTTTGGCACGCTCAAGGGCAACCGGTTTTGGCACACCATAGTAACCCGCTTGATTCACCACGATTTGCAGCACAGTTTCAAACTGGTTGAAGTTAAACTCTTGCGGCACTAAACCAATGCAGAGCTTGGCGTGTTCTAGCTGTTTATCAATATCATAATCAAAGACTTTGACCGTGCCTGAACTCTTCTGCACTAAGGAGCTGATAATACCAATTGTGGTGGATTTACCCGCACCATTGGGGCCGAGCAAGGCAAAGAAGTCCCCTTGATTGACGGTGAGGCTGATGCCTTTGACCGCTTCGACGCCATCTTTATAGGTTTTTTTGAGCCCTTCGAGTACCAGAGCATGGGTAATATTCGCCATATTTGTACCGATCCTTACACATTAGAAAGTAATAAGATGGTGCTAAAAAACACAATTACAATGATGGGTTGCAGAACTAACGCAAAAAGTTAGCTAATTGATTGAAAAACCAATCTTTAATGATTCAATTATTTATACTATTTTTTATATAGCCGTAAAAAGCAAAACTCCCGCCTGTTGCGGGAGTTCTAAACGGTATCGGACACTTAATCGAGTGGCACGACTTTCGCGATGTAAGGTAGATTGCGATATTGCTCTGCATAATCAATACCATAACCCACGATAAACTCATCAGGGATAGTGAAACCGATAAAATCGACCTTCACATCCACTTCACGACGTTCAGGTTTATCCAGCAAGGTGCACAGGGCCAGACTCTTAGGCTCGCGCAGTAACAGCATCTCGCGCACTTTGCTTAAGGTGTTACCTGAGTCAATCAAGTCTTCCACAATCAATACATCGCGACCGGCGATATCTGATTGCACATCTTTCAGCACTTTCACATCCCGTGAGCTGGTCATAGCATTGCCATAACTGGAAACCGACATAAAATCGATTTCAACATGGCCTTTAATTCGGCGACACAGGTCAGCCATAAAGACCACTGAGCCTTTTAACAAGCCTACCATCAGCAGACGTTCGCTGTGGGCATAATGGGCATTGATTAGCTCGGCCATTTGATCCAATTTCTGGCTTATCTCTTCTGCAGAGATCATCACTTCGGTGGTGTGTTTCATATAAGTCTCAATTGTCGAGGTCGCGGTTAGACTGTTTGTCATAACCCCAGCGACTCGTTAATGCATGGTCAACGCCCAAATGATCGAGAATTCGAGCGACCATGAAGTCTACCAGATCTTCTACCGATTTGGGATTGTGATAAAAACCGGGTGCAGCGGGCATAATGGTCGCGCCGAGGCGAGAAAGGCTTAACATATGCTCTAAGTGTATGGCACTAAAAGGAGTTTCCCTCGGTACTAGGATAAGCTGACCGCGCTCTTTAATCACTACATCGGCGGCGCGTTCGAGTAAATTATTACTCATTCCAGTGGCTACAGCCGCTAACGTCCCCGTCGAGCAAGGGCAAATCACCATTTGTTTAGGTGCAGCGCTACCCGATGCAGGCGGCGAAAACCACTCATCTTTGCCTAATACCACTAACTCGCCAGCAATAATCACGCCTTTTTCGTGCAGCAAAGCCAACAGCTGGGCATGGGCTTTGTCACCGTTGGCGCTTAACTGTAAGCCGTGTTCCGTCGCCAATACCACTCGAGCGGCACTGGAGATCATCAAAAACACTTGATAACCCGATACCAATAGACACTCGAGTAACTTAAGCCCATAGGGTGCACCCGAGGCACCTGTCCAAGCTAAGCTAATCGCCTTAGTCGACTTTGCGTAGGCCATCTTAGCTAACCTGCTCTACAGTTGAAGCCTGTTCTAATGCGGCCAGCAGCTTCTTATGTAACCCACCAAAACCGCCGTTACTCATCACCACTATGGTGTCGCCTGCTTTGGCGGTTGCTGCGACTTTCGCGACCACATCATCAATTTGATGTAACACAGTCACAGGGATCACCGCCGCTTCCATGGCTTCTTTCATATTCCAGTCGATGGTATCGGCTTGATATAAAAAGGCTTCGTCGGCTTGCATCATAGAAAAAGCTAAAGTGTCTTTATGGACACCGCTCTTCATGGTATTTGAGCGCGGCTCAAGTACCACAGTAATTTTGCTCTGCCCAACCTTAGCCCGCATGCCTTTTAACGTGGTCGCAATCGCCGTTGGATGGTGAGCGAAATCATCATATACGCTCACGCCATTAACGGTTCCGAGTAATTCGAGTCGACGTTTAGGTGGCATAAATTTAGCCAAGGCGTCAATCGCGGCATTCGGCTTAACGCCCACATGACGCGCGGCAGCAATCGCCATTATGGCGTTTTCGATATTGTGTTGACCAATCAAATCCCATTCGAGAATACCTTGAGACTCGCCATCAACAAACACTTCAAAGCGATGGCAATCATCACTTAAGGCTTTGCCATACCAACCACTGCTCGATTCGGCTAAATGATAGTTTTCTTGCTCGCTCCAGCACCCCATCTCAATCGTTTGCTTAACAGCATGGGAATCGGCGGGCCAAACGATCTTGCCTTCGCCAGGTACAGTGCGAACTAAATGATTAAACTGTTTTTGAATCGCAGCCAAATCGGCAAAAATATCGGCATGATCGAACTCAAGATTGTTGATCACTAAGGTACGTGGATGATAATGCACGAATTTCGAACGTTTATCGAAGAAGGCACTGTCGTATTCATCGGCCTCAACCACAAAAAAAGCCGTCTTGCCTAAACGCGCCGACACACCAAAGTTTTGCGGTACGCCACCGATTAAAAATCCAGGCTCATAACCGCAATCATCTAAAATCCAAGCTAACATGCTAGAAGTCGAGGTTTTACCGTGAGTGCCAGACACAGCCAGCACCCAACGCTCAGGCAAAATATGATCGGCTAAAAACTGCGGGCCAGAGGTATAAGGGATGCCAATGTTCAACACGGCTTCCACACAAGGATTACCACGGCTCATGGCATTACCAATGACAACTAAGTCAGGATAATGCCCTGCTTCACCCAGCTGGCTGGGATCAAAACCTTGAATAAGCTCAATGCCTTGGTCCTCTAGTTGCGTGCTCATTGGAGGATAGACATTGGCATCCGAGCCCGTCACTCTGTGCCCTTTTGCCCTAGCCAATAACGCTAGACCACCCATGAAGGTTCCACAAATTCCTAAAATATGTACGTGCATACCGCTCGCTCTGATGTTTTGAATTCAATGCCATTCTAATCCATCGGGCGACAGATTGGCAGGTAACAATCGGCGAAAAGCACTGCAATCGCAAATGACAGTTTTTAAATCCGTGGATTTCACATTCGAGTTGCAGAACTGAGATTTTTAGATAACAGGAAAACTAACACAAGGCCGAAAACTGTTGCAATGCAGGTACTAACGTAAGTCACGGTAGAGCTGAGCGTGCTGGCTACGATGACGACTAAATAAGAATTGACGTAACGCTTCGCGCTCTTCGGTTTCAGCCTGAAACTTAACAAAGGCCAGACCTTTCTCGCTACGAATAGGCTCGATATCGACGCGCATAGTCTCGCCATTAGGCAGTTGTAATTGCAGATCTTTACTGCCTAACAATTGTTTAAATTGCTGCTGCGATTTAGCGCGAATAGCCATGCCAGAACTGGATAACGAGGCAACTGACCATTGCTCACCTTGATCGTGGTCGAATATCCACACATCATCGGCTTGGGTTAACCGCCAACTGCGCTCCACTCCCGAAGCATCGAGCACTTCAGGCACGCCTAAAGTGGGTTGAAACTGTCCAAAGTCATCCACTTTCATCAGTAGCGGAAACCAGAGTTTATAGGGCCCGACTTCGGCTAATAGAGTGAGTTTTGCCTTACCGAGAATCGAAGCGATAACTTGCGGCACTTCAGTTGTGACTGTGAGCACGTGATTGACCAGGGGATCGTTAGTCAAGGCAGTGCCCACACGAGTCGGCGAAAAAAGTTCGCTAAAACAAGCAAGCTCCTCCGCGGATAATCGAGGTTCATCCATCATGATAAGTCCTCCCAAGTTAAATTCCTTATCCCAAAAAGTACCACCAAAGTATGGGATTGTACATTTTTACACCAAAACAGTGGCAAAAAACGGAATATAGGCTAGCAAGGCTAAATTCAAGACTCTATTAGCCATTTGCGCTATTTAACTTGGAAAATGCAGTGGATTGTTATTCCTCGCTTTTTAAACTGCTGGAAGGCGGAGCAAACAAGATACGTAGTCGTTGTTTAACACTCAAGCCTGTCGCGGTGACCTCAGCAAACATGTCTCGCCATTCGCTAAACGTCACTTTAAGGGGATTAAAACTATTCACAGGCTTAGTGATACCGTAAACCACAGTCTCTACCTCGGGCTCAAAAGTACCAAACAGCTTGTCCCAGATAATCAGCACACCCGCATAGTTTTTATCTATATATTGGGGATTACGACCGTGGTGCACCCTGTGATGTGACGGTGTATTGAAGACCCATTCCAGCGGTCCGAGTGATTTAATCGCTTGGGTATGCACAAAAAATTGCAATCCCAGATTGAGTAATACCACAAATACCACCCAGTTTGGGTCGAAACCTATGACCACCAGCGGCAACCAAAACACCCACATGCCCGCAAACGGATACATTAAACTCTGGCGAAACGCCGTGCTAAAATTCATATTCTCAGAGCTATGGTGCACCACGTGAGCCGCCCACATCCAGCGCACTCTATGGCTCGCCCTGTGGAACCAGTAATAACAAAAGTCCTGCGCGATCATCAAGGCAATAAAGCTTAATGGGCCCATTTCAATATCGAATAACTTCCAACCAAACATCGCCAGATACAGCTTAGCGATCAACAAGCCAGTGAGCAGATCGGCGCCTTGATGCATGGCCGCGAGGCTGAAATTACACAGCACTTCTTGGCCGCGATAGCGTGCCGTTAACGGTAGCTTTTGTCTTTTATCGCCAAAATACCATTCCAGTAAAATACACACGAAAAACAACGGCGCGAGCACGAGCAGTAACACTTCGGGGTGCTGGATCAGCGAGGCGATATCCATATAAGGTCGTCCTGTTCTCTTGTTGTTTTATGATTATTTTTAGTGTTTTTTATATCGATTCTGAGCGAATGTTATAATCCGCATTAAACGCCACAACACAGACAACAGTGGTCGATTAGTCGCGTTTGACGACCTGCATTCGGTTACCAGCGGGCATAGTGATCTTCGGCAAGTCCCAGCACATTATTCAACTGGTAACTGCGCCCTTGATTATCAGTAATCGTGCCGCTGAAATGACCGATGAATTGGCGAAAATTGCTCTTAAGCAAGAGCAAATTACGCTTTTCACGGCGACAATTACGCGCCGCAAACTGTAAATCCACTTGGCCATTTTGGCTGTAGACTCGCCAAACCTCGGCGCCGAGCGTGGCGTGTCGATCAAATTCAAATTGCACTGGCCCGAGTAAATGACGCTCGCCATTAATCCAGAAGACATTTTCAGTAGCGCCGGTTTCATTGACGCCAGCAGCTAAATTAAGCCCCATAATGCCCTCATGGATCCGCGCGTTGATCGACGCCCAGCGCCAACTCGTATCGCGGCGCATGTAACCCGCCGAAAAATCATAACCAGCTAAAGCGTGATTCAGCGGCTGCGGCTCATGAGCTACAGTCAAACTACCTTTAACCGTCAAACCATTATGCTTTTGTGTGTAAGTCCAGCCGTTGTATCCAGTAGGACTACACATGGCCATAGGCAAACTTAAGGGTGCTGAGTGCAAAGTCACATCGGCTTGAATATTTTTAGTATCAATGATTAACCGCCAACCGCCCTCTACAATCTCAAAGCTTAACTGCGCCCCTTTACGGCCAATACTACTTCGCCCCTCGGCGGGCGATGGCGTCATCTGATAGCCAAATCTTAAAGGTTTTAGCCAATCAAGCTGAGTGAGAGTGTTGGTTTTTATGTCGTATAAATAACAAAACGCACTGCCGACGTATGCAATATCGGCGAGTGCGATACCAAGGACATAACGCGGCGTGACCAAAGAGACAAACTGAAACTGTTTATAATCGAAATGCTTGGCCCACGCAGAAGCGGGTTTATCCATAGTATCGAAATAAGTAAAGTCCGCTAAACCTAAGGTTTTGACTATGCCATCGAAATGGCCGAAATGGGGTAACCCCTTCGGATTGATCAGGCTATCTGGGGCGATTTGCGTTGCTATCGTTAACATGACTAAGCCTTACAGAAATAACGCGGGAGCATCGGTGCTCTCTCATTCTAAACATCGAACTTTTACTCTAACCCGTCCCCCTTTGCATTAAAAGAGTGCAAGGCTAAAATGTTGTCACTTTGTTGCGGGCGAGTATTCTGTTTACAGCTCTAATATCCAAGGTTCTAAAACGAAAAAAGCGCCAAGGGCGCTTAATTGAGGCTAATTGATAATATTTGCGAGTTAGAATCGATAACTCACGCCAAAGTTGACCCCTTGCAGCTCTAACTCTTTCATTGGCACATATTGGTACTCAAGATTGAGTCCAAAGCCAGAGCGAAAACGATATTGCCAACCTACAGCGCCGTAAAATCCTACATCATCCGAATCCATCTCTTGCTTATCCATCTCATAACTCACTTTGGTATAAGCGGCGCCGAGCTTGGCGTACAGACTATTACCACGAGACAACGCATATTCGCCATAAGCAGTGGTTCTGATACCTTGGTAATGTAAATCTTTGATTTCACTGATACCACTAATAAGTGCACTCGCCACTCCACCCGTCCCCGTTAAATACCCCGCTTCAAAACCAAAATGCTCATTAAGCATAAAGCGATAATACAAGTCACTGGTGAAGGTATCACCTGCATCATATTTACCGCTGTTGGTTTCAAATTCTTGAGTACCGTAGCCTAAACTGCCGCCGAGTATATGGGCGGAATCCCCCGCGAATGCATTGGTGCTAATGATGCTTGACGCCATTGTCAGACCCACAACAATCGAAATTAACGACAGTTTTGACATGTTTTGCTCCAGATGAAATGAACTAACCCATAGTGAACACTGGATGTTATCACTGTAAGCTGTACTCCAACTGAATCGAGGTGTTCTGTGGCATCAAAAGTGATTTCTGGTATGCTGTAGCCACTTTTACTTGTACGAGAGATCCCATGAAACGGCTATTACTGACTTTGACTTTTCCCCTGCTGTTTGCGGGCTGTGCCAGCCAAAACCCGACTCATATGGCTTTCAGTCCCCAAGTGCCCAATATCAGTCAACAAACGGCGCAACGTGTTCCTATCTCTCTTGAAACCGTCGATACACGCACCGTCGATTTCGTGGCGCGTTTTATTGAAGAAGGGACAAAAACACGTTTGGTCGGCCCAAGTGAACCGCCTAAGTTGCTGCTCGATGAAGTGTTCCGCGCAGGCTTTAACCAAGCCGGTTATCAAATCGATCCTAGTGCAACCAATTCAGTGCAAATTCAATTAGAAGAATTGCAAATGGATGTCACTAAAAAGACTTTTGGCTATGAGGCAAAACACAGTGTATTAATCGCAGTGCAAGCCAAAAACTCAACCCAAGAACTGGTTAAACGTTATAAGGCAAAAGGCACCTTGAAAGGCCCTTTAACACCCGATTTTGCGACCTTGGAGCTGGATATGAATAAATTACTCGGCCAACTCACAGGCGAAATTCTCAATGATCCTGAGCTTAATCAGTTTCTACAACAATAACAGCGTCAGTTTATTATAAGGAAATCAATATGCTCCGTTGGATATCAGCCCTCTTATTTCTCTTTATGAGTCACAATAGCTTCGCACTCGACATTCAGGCCGATACCTTGTATCCCAGAGTCGAGTTTGACACTAGCTTAGGCAAAATAGTGATCGAACTAGATAGAACACGCGCACCTATCACTGTCGATAACTTTTTAACTTATGTCGTCAAAGGCGAATACGACAACACGATATTTCACCGTGTGATCAGTGACTTTGTGGTGCAAGGCGGTGGACTCACCCCTAAGTATGAAGAGCTGCCAGACGGCAAACCGATAGTCAACGAATCGGGGAATGGGCTCACCAACAGCATAGGCACTATCGCCATGGCGCGGGAAAATGAACCGCACTCAGCCACACGCCAGTTCTACTTCAACGTGGCCGACAATACTAAACTCGACCCATCCAAACGCCGTTGGGGTTATGCGGTATTTGGTGAAGTGATTGAAGGTAAAACTGTCCTCGAAGCTATGGCTGTCGTTGAGACAGGGACGAACGCTAAGCTCAATTGGCCCGATGTTCCTGTGACACCTATCATATTGAAAACCGCTAAATTATTACCAAAACAGTAATCCAAAAATATTTTCGAGCAAAAGCGCTAATTTTGCATCTATACTGTGATAGCAAACAGAAAGGAGGCAAACGATGACAGCAACTGAGTTCATCGATAATAAAGCGCCCCAACTCGCCTTTTATGGAAAAGCGTTTTTGAGTGAAGAACTCGACTTCCATGAAGTGCAACTTTACTTATGGGACACGTTAGAAGAATGGCAGCAATTGAATTCGACTGGCGAAGCGCAAACGGAAACTGAAAAAGTGTTTTGGCACTTGCTTCACAGCTTTAACAGGTGGCCTGACTGTGTGATCCGCGGTAATCAATATCTGCGTAAGCAAGTAAATGATTGCTGTGACTTTCTGAGTTTAGGCGGCCGAGTGCCACAGGGATGCGTTGGGATAAGACCTTAAGTTCTGCATGCCTATCAATAGAAAATGGCCCTGTTATCAGGGCCTTTTTATATCGCGTAATTGATTCCTCCCCCTTCATTTTTGTCATCTTTTCTATTCATACAGGCAATCAATCCCGATGATTAATCCTGACGCTTAACGCTGACGATATAAACCCGCGGCTCACGCTTAGCAACAGAAGATTAACGCTTAAGCCATATTCAATCACCAAAATGCGCCAAAACGAGAGCTCAATATAAAAGGAATGCCATTAGCCCTTGAACCCTATGGCACCTTACCCGTAAGCTAGGCGGATTAAATACCTAGACTCATACCTATGTCCGCAACAGGTTTTATTCAACGTACACTCGATGCGCTCAGTGTCTATTATCACAAGCGGGTTTTAATCCTGTTATTACTGGGTTTTTCCGCAGGTCTACCATTGATGCTGGTATTTTCAACGCTATCCTTTTGGTTGCGTGAAGCCGGTGTTGATCGCACTTCAATCGGTTATTTCAGCTGGATAGCCTTGGCCTATGCGTTTAAATGGGCTTGGTCTCCCTTAGTCGATCGGCTCTCACTACCACTGTTAACCCGCTTTCTAGGCCGACGCCGCAGCTGGATGCTGTTCGCTCAGCTGTTATTGGTGGGGGCTATATTAGGTATGTCGTTCAGCGATCCGCTCAAGGATCTCGAACGCTTGGCACTGTTCGCGTTAATGGTCGCCTTTGCTTCCGCCACCCAAGATATTGTGATTGATGCCTTTCGGATTGAATCCGCCCCAGAAAAGATGCAAGCCGCATTAGCCGCCGCCTATCAAGTGGGTTATCGCAGCGCTATGATTATCGCCACCGCAGGTGCACTCACCATAGCGGCTTGGGTCGAACCCGGTAACACAGCATACAACTTAGTCGCCTGGCAAACCTCTTACCTGATTATGGCGGGATTAATGTCCGTGGGGATTTTGACCACACTTTTTAGCCGTGAGCCCGAAGTCGATACCCGCGCCGCCGATGCCACCGAATTAGCCTTAAAGCAACGCTTAAGCGCCACTTATCCAAGAATTATCGCCGCTGGCATGTCTTGGGTATACACGGCCAGTATTTTGCCTTTTATCGACTTTTTCAAACGCTATGGCCGCAGCGCTATCCTCATCCTATTGCTGATTTCTTGCTACCGGATCTCAGATATTGTGATGGGCATTATGGCGAACGTCTTTTATGTGGATATGGGCTTCACTAAAGAAGAAATTGCCTATTTGAGTAAGATCTATGGCCTGATCATGACCTTAGTCGGCGCAGCATTCGGCGGTGTTTTGTTAGCGCGTTATGGCACGATGAAGATCCTTTTCCTTGGCGCTTTGTTGGTTGCCGTAACCAATCTGTTATTCGCGTGGCAGGCGGTGATTGGCTACAACGTGCCCTTTTTAACCTTTGCCATTTCCGTAGACAACTTTAGCGCAGGAATCGCCACGGCGGCTTTTATCGCCTATCTATCGAGTCTCACCAGCAGCGGCTACAGTGCAACGCAATATGCCTTACTGTCTTCGATTATGCTGCTGTTCCCTAAATTTATCGCGGGCTTCTCGGGGGCTTATGTCGACGCATTTGGCTATGTGAACTTCTTTATCGCCGCCAGTGTTATTGGTTTTCCTGTGTTGTTTTTGGTTATCTTAGTCAACAAGTATGCACCGCACCCCAGCACATCATTAATGGATGATTCGTCAAAAAGTGCACCAGCAAAATCGGATTAAGGTCTCATAGCACTTATGTCATCAATATAAAAAAGCCCTCACACCTTAGTGTGAGGGCTTTTACATTTAAAGACGAAATGGCTAACGCGATACTGCATCACGTTAAACCAATTCTGCTCGATTAATCTTTAAAGTTATCAAATTGGAAAGGCTGGCCTAACTCAGACTCACGTGCCAACGCCATGACAGCTTGTAAATCGTCACGTTTTTTACCTGTAACTCGTACTTTCTCGCCCTGAATAGACGCTTGCACTTTAAGTTTGCTGTCTTTAATTAGCTTGACCAGTTTTTTAGCGATTAAGGTTTCTATACCTTCTTTAAACTTCACTTTTAGGGAGAAGGTTTTACCGCTGTGGATGGCTTTCTCATCGACTTCCATCGAAGACGGATCCACATTACGTTTGCTCAGTTGCATACGTAAAATGTCCACTAATTGTTGGCATTGGAAGTCATCTTCAGCGGTTAACGTGACCACATGATCCTTATATTCCACGTCAGCCGTTTTACCGCGAAAATCGAAACGTGTCGCCAGCTCACGCTTAGTATTATCAACCGCATTACGCAGTTCAACTTCATTCACTTCTGACACAATATCCATTGAAGGCATAGTTTTTATGTCCCATATCAAATTAATATGCAGCTAGTTTACCCACACACAGGCCTAAGTTGAAGGTTAAGCCTAGAATAAAAGCGTAATCATGGATGACTTTAGTGGTGGATTTTCCTATCATTGCCTCACTCTAAGCTAATGCAAACATATTTGTGATAACTAAAAATACCCTATTTAAGCTGGCTTTAGCCGTAGCCTTTGTCGTGATCAGTTATCTGGTATTTTCCAGACCAACCTATTCGCAAAGTATTCCGAATATCGATAAGGTAGGCCATCTTGGGAGCTTTTTTTGCCTCTCCTATCTCTCCTACCTCGCTTTCAAACCTAAGTGGTATTGGCTATCGCTCACATTGGCAAGCTATGCCATTTTAATTGAGCTAGTGCAATCGCGTTTACCCTATCGAAGCGCCTCTGTGGCGGATGTTATCGCCGACTTTGCCGGCATAGCGCTGTTCTACTTTTGTAATTGGGCCTATGGCAAATACTTTCGTGCGGCTCAGTTGCGGGAAGATTAGTTCGAACGCAATACATGGGCGCTGATACAGAAATCTTAAGGCTGCGAATATGACTCATGCTGTGGATATTGCCATTTTAGGTGCAGGTGCCGTTGGACAACTGATCTGTCGCCAATTAACAGTTGCGGGCATGAATGTCGGTTTTATCGGCCGTAGTGCCCTCGAAGCTAGCCAGCAGGTACTGAGTTTCACCCCATTAGCGTCTGCCGATGACAAGCAACAGCAGATACACGCTATCCCGTATTCGGCGCCTATCTTAACTGCCGATGCGCTCGACAATATCCGTCTTGTGATTGTCTGCGTTAAAGCCTATCAAGTGCTTGATGCGCTTTCTCCCTTACTCAAGCAACTGCCTAATCAATGTCATATTTTGTTATTACACAATGGCATGGGACCTCATTTAGCACTGGCACCGCTCATTGATGCACAAGCTAATGGCAGAGGGCTAAGCTTAGGGACAACGTCCCAAGGGGTGTTACGCCAAGCCCCTTGGCAGATTAAGCAAACCGGACAAGGGCTGACTCAGCTGGGGCATTTCACAGGCGCAGAGCTGACAGAGCATTATCGCAACGCTTTGCTGGCGGCTATTCCGAACAGTGAATGGGTCGATGCGATTGTGCCTTGCCTGTGGCAAAAACTCGCAGTCAATGCCGCCATCAATCCGCTTACGGCGCTATATCAATGCCCCAATGGCAAACTAGCTGAGCCAGATTTTAGTGAAATGATAAATAGTATTCTCGATGAGTTGGTCATGGTTGCCGCACATGATGGCGTGTCGCTTGATAAATCATTTTTGCACGACAGGGTCTACCAAGTGATCCGTCTCACTGCGGGGAACTTCTCGTCGATGCACCAAGATATTGCGCATCAAAGGCGAACCGAGATCGACCAAATTAACGGCTATATCTGTGGGCGCGCACAAGCGCACGGTTTAAGTGCGCCAGTCAATGCCGAGCTCTGGGCGCGAGTCAAACAGCTAGCAGTTTAACCGAGTACAACTAGCCTAGCACAACCAAAGTTAATTCGCTGTTTAATAAAGATAATCTGTAAATCACGATTTGATTTCCCGCACTCATGCAGCGTATTAAAACGCTGACTCCCCTCGCTTTATATCCACTCGACACTATCTGCACTGATACTTGCCAGCAGAACTCATCTTGCACCAATAAAACGCACCAAATCAGGGCGATTTGATTCTGTTTTGCACCGTTTTGCATCAATTCTTGATGCTATTTCGGTGCGACTGAATGTTAACGCAATGATAATAAATGCTTTGTTTATATGGCCTGATTCCTGCTTTATTCCAATAAATTGAGTCTGAAGTTTGTTGGAGAGAAAATTGAAACTGGTCACCGCAATCATTAAACCGTTCAAATTAGACGATGTACGTGAAGCCTTAACTCAGCTCAACGTCCATGGCATGACAGTCACTGAAGTGCGCGGCTTTGGCCGCCAAAAGGGCCATACAGAATTGTATCGTGGCGCCGAATACGCAGTGGACTTTTTGCCTAAGATGAAGCTCGAAGTCGCCATTCACTCCGATCAAGAAGAAGCCGTTATCGAAGCCATTATTGCCGCGGCCCATACAGGCAAAGTGGGCGATGGCAAAATCTTTGTGACCGAACTCCAACAAGTCGTGCGCATTCGCACTTCGGAAGAAGGAGTGGATGCCCTATGATGCTAGCGAATTTCAGACTCAGTTTTAAATATCTATTGATATTATTCAGTATGTTGGCGACCAATGCTGTCGCCGATGAGGGTCAGTTCAGCGCCGCGAATACTGCGTGGATCTTAAGCTCATCCGCGCTGGTATTATTGATGACCTTACCCGGATTAGCCTTATTTTACGGCGGTTTAGTACGCAGTAAAAACGTACTTTCGATATTGATGCAGTGCTTCTCTATCGCCGCCCTTGTCTCAGTTTTATGGTTTGCCATAGGTTATTCGCTCGCCTTCGATGCGGGCAATAGTTTTATCGGTGGCTTAGATAAAGCATTACTGTCAGGCATTGGCCGCGATAGTCTCAGTGGGGATATTCCTGAGCCCCTGTTTATGCTATTTCAAATGACCTTTGCCATCATAACGCCAGCTTTAATCATCGGTGGCTTTGCCGAGCGAATGAAATTTTCAGCCGTGCTCATCTTTTCAGGGGCTTGGTTATTATTGGTTTATGCGCCGATCACCCACTGGGTGTGGGGCGGAGGCTGGTTAGCACAGCTAGGACTGTACGATTTCGCTGGCGGAACCGTAGTACATATTACCGCCGGGGTTGCAGCGCTCGTGGCGGCTAAAGTGCTAGGTCCGCGCAAAGGATTTTTAAACTCGGCGATTATGCCACACAACCTGACCATGACGGTTACTGGTGCGGGCATGCTGTGGGTCGGTTGGTTCGGTTTTAATGGTGGTAGCGCGCTTGGCGCCAATGGCACAGCTGCCATGGCGATTCTAGCCACTCATCTCGCCGCTTCTATGGGCGCGATGACATGGGCGGCAATTGAGTGGATTAAGTTTGGTAAACCCAGCGCCCTTGGCATAGTCACAGGCATGGTAGCGGGCTTAGGCACTATCACTCCCGCCTCTGGTTATGTTGGCCCAGCAGGCGGCTTAGTCATAGGTTTACTCGGTGGAATCGTGTGTTTTTACTCAACGGTTTATATCAAACAGAAACTTAAAATCGATGACTCCTTAGACGTTTTCCCCGTACACGGGGTTGGCGGTATTCTCGGAACTCTTTTGGCCGGCGTGTTTAGCTCAACCCAATTAGGCGTCTTTAGCGGCTACGGTTTTGCAGCCGTGAACGAAACCATGATAGACCAACTTGGGGTACAGATTATCGGGGTCGCGGCAACATTCACTTATACAGCTGTGGTCACTTGGTTACTGTTCGTGATCATCCGTAAGCTACTTGGCGGCCTTCGTGTCAGCACAGAACAAGAAGTTAACGGCTTAGATTTATCGGAACACGAAGAAACGGGCTACAGCCTTTGATTGAGCCTCTAGCCAGAGCAGTTAACCAGAAACTTTAAAAAGAGGCTTTAATGCTAAGCTTTCAACCAGAGGCTTAAACCAAAACCTTTAACACGCACTTTTGGCTATAACGCTTGAACAGCAATAAGGGCACCTAGGTGCCCTTATTGCTGACTGATTTTATGATGCTAATGTTTAAAATGCTCGACTAACCATAGCTTTAAATCCGCCAGCTTCATCGGCTTAGCAAAGAGATACCCTTGGAGAAAATGCACTTGGCGACTGGTTAAATAATCCGCCTGCTCCTGCGTCTCAACCCCCTCTGCCACCACGACATAATTCATCTTGTGGGAAAGCTCGATAATAGTATCGAGCACATGGGAAGTGACAGAATCTTGTCCTATGGTATCGATAAAACATTTATCAATTTTCAGATAGTCTAACGGCATCGTTTGCAGCAGGGATAAAGTGGTTTGCCCAGTCCCAAAGCCATCAATTGCCACTAGAATCCCTAACTGTCGCAAGCTTTCAATACACTGGAAAATATCCGGCGTTAATAATTGCCGTTCGGTGATTTCAATCAACGGCTTAACGCCAATACGCTCCAGAGAATCCCGCAGATGAATAAATTTCGACTCAATATCATCCTGCGTAAAGTGTTCTGGCGCCACGTTAAACGCAATTCTAAAGCCCGGTTCGACCTTCATATCAGCAAAATCTTTTAATGCCCGCTCAAAAATATAGTTGGTCAATGGGACAATTAACTTGCCCTCTTCGGCAATGGGAATAAACAAATCAGGCCGCACTAAGCCCATTTGTGGGTGCTGCCAACGCACTAATGCCTCAACGCCTTTTGACTTGCCGTCCTCGGCACAAATCACTGGCTGATAAACTAAGAAAAACTCTTCGTTCTCTATCCCGCTACGAATATCATCAGCAAGGGAGTGACGATACTTTTTGCGCAAAAATAAAAGACCAGAAAGCAAGACTATAATGAAGCAAATAGGTAAGGACACACCGAAGTAAATCCAGAAAAAATGCCTAAAAAACTCCCGCGATAGTTCTAACAAAATAACAAACTCTTTATCGTCGGCAAGTACACTGATAATTTCACCATCACCAAAATTCGGCACACTTGGTAATGTTGCCCCATGTAAACCGAGCACAACATTGCTGACTAACCGAGGAAATACCTCTGGTTGAATAAAAGCATCGACGAAATATTCCCCTTCGATCACGACAATCGATCCACGATGTGTTTCAACATTTTTAGAGATAGAAATAATGGCGGGCACACCAGAACGAGCTGGAGTTTCAGGCACAATATAATGTGCAGAGTCAGCTAGTTTATTTTCAGGCAAAAGAGAATTGAGGGGTAAATCAATGTCCCCTGCGGTAGAAGAGCAGTACATTGCTTTTTCATTGAATAAAATGACTCCCCGATAATAAGGCTTAAATCTCATGTATTCACTGAGTTTGCCGCAATCGCCTTCCTTAAGTGTAATGGCAAATTGGTTAATACTTTCTGATTGTGCTAATAATTCCTCAAGCCGTTCTAAGTTAAAGTTACCCACTTCCCGTGCTTTGCCATGCACGATATAGCTAGTGATGACATAACTTATACTCATAGAAAAAAAAATAGGTAGTAATAACAATAATCCCCATTGCTTAGATGTGAGACTAAATGTGGAGATAAATCGCCGCATAGTTTTCTGCATAAAGTTTAAACGGGTTCGCATCCTAGCAAATCCACTATTATATTGTTGTAACAATATGTATTTTCAACTTAAAGTTTAAAGATGTTCACAAAAAAATTAACCAGCGCCAAATCAATCCGTACAACACAAGCTTTCTACACATATAAAACCCACCTATTCCCACATAACCAAAATAGCGGCAATAGCGATCAAGACTAACCCTAGCATATCTTTTATCTTTACTTTTTCCTTCAGCCAAAAGGTGGCAATCAAGATCATAAAGAAAACTTCAACTTGACCTAAAGTCTTCACATAAGGCACAGCCTGTAGCGACATAGCACTAAACCAGCCGATAGAACCTAAACAACTGGCGGTACTGGTAAGTAAAGTTAGCTTGGGACGCTGCCATAACGCTGTCAGTGTGGATTTATCCTTGAGTAACAGATAACTGACTAACAACAGCGTCTGTAAGCTGATCACGAATAACAGCACCCAAGCGGCGCTATGGGGAAAGCCGATATTCAAACGCAAACTCGCCTCCCGCACCCAAAGCGATGTTAGCGCAAACGAAGTACCACAGGCTAAACCAATCAATACCGTATTGAGCGACAGACTTCGAAGGCCTTGTTTGGCACTCATCAAAAAAATTGCCACACCACCTAGCAATACACCTGACCAACCTAATGGCGATAAATGCGTCCCAAAAAACACTGTCCCTAATATCGCCGCAACGACAGCTTCGCTCTTTGCTAGCCCTGCCCCAATGGCAAAGTTCTGTTGCTTGAACAGTTTTACCATCAAGCCTGTTGCTAGGATTTGCATCGCCGATGCACCTAAAATAAAACCGATAAAACGGCCGCTAAAATCGGGGATACCGACATCCTGCCAAAGATATAAACCTGCTAGATACACGGCAGCAATAGGCCCTGCCCAAATAAAACGCGCCAAGGTCACGCCCGCAACACTCACCTCTTTACTCAGTTGGCTTTGAAACGCATTACGCCAAGCCTGCATAAATGCCGCCAGCAAAGTTAATAAGATCCACATGTAGGTATTCCGTAAAGAATGAGGTCGGCAATAGAGACGAGAGTAAGGCAAGCCTCATCATAAAACATTCATGTTTCAGATAGCCATGGGGTGATGGCAGTCTAATTGTTTCTGCTGAAAAACAAAGCCCCGAACGAGTCGGGGCTTTGAGATTTAATCACTAAGTCACTAATTCATTAAGTCTTAGCTTGCGATTACTTGCTGGTATCGATAAGTCTTAGCTTGCGATTACTTGCTGGTATCGATGGGATCGAAAGACTTAACCAAATCATCGATTGCTTTCATCTGCTTCAGATAATTTTCTAACTGATGCAAAGGCAGCGCACATGGGCCGTCGCACTTAGCGTTATCAGGATCGGGATGCGCTTCAATGAATAGACCCGCTAAACCTAGCGCCATACCGCTGCGCGCTAACTCGGTCGCTTGAGCACGACGCCCGCCCGCAGAATCGGCACGGCCACCTGGACGTTGCAGCGCATGGGTCGCATCGAAAATGACAGGGTAACCAGATTGTTTCATCTCATCCATGCCCAACATATCAACGACTAAGTTGTTATAGCCGAAGCTTGAACCACGTTCACACAGGATGATCTCGTCATTACCCGCTTCGTTAAACTTAGTGATGATGTGGCGCATTTCGTGCGGCGCTAAAAACTGTGGCTTTTTCACGTTAATGATAGCGCCGGTTTTTGCCATAGCGACAACCAGATCTGTCTGACGGGCCAAGAATGCTGGCAACTGAATGATATCAACCACTTCAGCAACAGGTGCACACTGGTGCACTTCATGCACGTCAGTGATCAAAGGTAAGTTAAAGGTCTTTTTGATTTCTTCAAAAATCTTCAAACCTTCTTCCATACCTGGGCCGCGGTAAGAGTTGATTGAAGAGCGATTCGCCTTATCAAAGGACGCCTTAAACACATAAGGAATACCCAGTTTTTGGGTCACTTCGGCGTAGGTTTCAGCAATCGACATAGCGAGATCGCGAGACTCAAGCACGTTCATGCCACCAAACAACACGAAAGGTTTATCGTTAGCAATCTCGATTGAACCTAGGTTTATGATTTTATTACTCATCGCAACTTCTCTCTAAAATGCTGGAACCTTTCCCAGCGATGAACTGAATATAGGGCTAAGGCCGCTATGCTGCAACTAGCTGTAAAAGTTGACCACAGAGCCACGCCATGTAAGTCCCTAACGCATAACCAAATACGGCTAACAACACACCAACAGGCGCTAAAGCGGGGTGAAATGCCGCAGCAACAACAGGGGCAGATGCCGCACCGCCGACATTTGCTTGACTACCCACGGCCATGTAAAACAGCGGCGCTTTTATCAACTTAGCCACCAATAACATAAAGCCAGCATGCACTATCATCCACACAATACCGATTAAAAAGTACAAAGGTGTGTCGAGCACTTTACTCACATCCATATGCAGACCAATCGTCGCCACCAAGATGTAAAGGAAGGCCGACGCCACTTTCGATGCCCCCGCCGCCTCTAAATGGCGTACTGGGCTGAAGGACATCGCCAAACCAATGGTTGTGACTATCACCACTAACCAGAAAAACTTAGAGGTTAAGCTGTAATCTTCGGTCCAAGGGTAGTTCGCTTCAAAAAATGGCCCAAGAAAATCGGCGGCCATGTGGGCGATACCTGTGATCCCAAAGCCAACGGCGACAATCAGCATAAGATCGCGCAGATTAGGAATGCGGGCATTTTCAGCGTGATACTTTTCAACTTTTTCTTTTAACGCTTCAATTGCTGAGGTATCGGCACCCGTTCTGGCATCGATTTCTTTCGCCTTTGAGGCCATAAATAGCAACACGGCCATCCAGATATTGGCGACAATCACATCGACTGTCACCATCACAGAGAAAATATTGCCACCTACCGCATAGATTTCTTTCATCGCGGCTTGATTTGCGCCGCCACCAATCCAGCTTCCGGCTAAGGTCGTCATGCCGCGCCATACCGCATCAGGACCATCAACTCCAATTAAAGAGGGCTCGATGATCGACACTAACAGCAAGGCAATCGGGCCACCGATAACAATACCGACAGTGCCGGTTAAAAACATGATTAAGGCTTTCGGCCCTAAACTTAAAATAGCTTTTAAATCAACGCTTAATATTAATAAGACTAAACACGCTGGCAGTAAATAACGTGACGCCACAAAATACAGTTGTGAGGTATTACCGTCGATCACCCCAAAGGTATTCAATAAAGAGGGTAAGAAATAACACAATAAAAGGGCGGGAATGAAACGATAAAACTTCTGCCAAAAAGGATGACTACTGCTACTGGTATAAAATACAAAACCTAGAATTGTCGCGAGTATCCCTAACGCCGTGGCATCGTTCGTCACTAAAGCCGTGCTTGTCATGCTAATTTCTCCCTGTTAATACAGTTATTATTTTATTTTTATTAGAGACTTAACCTTTAAGTCCCTGGGTCAAACTTCCATCTGCCCAGTATTATTATTTTGCTGATTGGATTGAATAGTTGATAAATAAGAAGAGCCCCGAAAGGCTCTGCTTTAATGGTAAATCTCGGCATGCTCGTTTAATTCTTTGAGCTGCATCTTCACGATTTCGATCACGGGATCGTGGGGGCTGTTATCGACAAAATGCTGCAAATCAGCAGCTGCCACATTGATACAACCCAGCTGCTGGGCGATAAAGGCTCGCTCACGATTGAGGTGCACATCATCGCTATGCCATTGCAACAGCAGACTGCAACATTCCATCGCCGCCTCAAATTGATGCGACACTATACAACCCGCTTTTAGCTCATGCAGCATACGCGTCAGCAGTTTTTTCACCGTTGCTGGCTTTAAGTAACTCGCCTTAAGCTCGGCCGCATTGCCTAACTCGCCGCGCACTAACACATGCAACTGGTGACGGTTGAGCTTCTTGCCTGTCAAAGGATCCAGATAACTCACTTCACCGGCAATCTTGCAACGCAGCACAGTATTACCAGGTAGCAATATCGGTTCAAGCTCAAGATCTAACTGCTTCGCCAGTAACATCAAGACAGTTGCCAGCGTAGTGCTATTCCCTTGGCGGCTAATCAAGCAAGTGCCTAAATCCGCCGCCTCTGTACTGAAGTAGTTATCACGGACACAAAAGCCTAAATCCTCGTAAAACCAATGCAACAGCGCATTAAAACGCTGTTGTTGGTCAACCAAGTAATGACTTAATACGGCTCCCGCCATTTCAAACCAAGCCCATTTAGCGGCTTCTAGTTTAGAAAATCCAAGGTGCGCACCTACATCCAATGCCGACTCGGGCAATGAAATGCCATCTTGCAGAGTGTAGTTACCCATTAACCCAATAATACCGCTTGTTTAAAATGAGCCAATTTAGCAGCATAAACCAGCCAGCCTATCGCGCCTAAGTAAGCAAATACTTTGAACAACTTGTTTCTGTTTGCCTTTATTGCAATCGCACCTAGGACAATGTAAGCAACTACAGCACCGATTTTTTCGGTCATCCAAGGATCCACAAAAGGAAATTGTTGGATCATAAAACACAGGGTTAAACCCGACAGCAATAAGAAAGTGTCGATAACATGGGGCGCTATCTTGAGCAGTTTCTTCTCCATCAAAGCCGATTGGCGCAGATGCAGAACAAAGCGCACGGTAAGCAGCAACACGCTTAACGCGATAAAGGTAAAATGCAGATGTTTAACCGCAGGATATAGACTGTAAAAAGTTTCCATTACGATACTTATGGTCAGTGACAAAGGCGCTAGTTTACCCTAATCCGTGACGGCATACCAATGCCTATCAGCCTGATAGTCAGAGCTAACATCATAAAAAATCAAACGAGAAGAGACGATGAATTTAAGCTTAATTAATGATGAATCAACCGAGTTCGCCGATGCCATAAAACAAAAAATCATCGAGTTCAACCAAGTCCAATGGCAAGGGCTTAGCCGTAAAAATCTCGGCCTCAAATTACAAGATACCGAAGGTAAACTGTTAGCGGGAATAAGCGGCAAAACCTTCGGCAATTGGTTGTTAATTGAGTATCTGTGGGTCGATGGCACCCTAAGACACCAAAAAATCGGCACGCGCTTGCTATTAGAAGCAGAAAGCCAAGCAAAAGCGCGCGGCTGCCAATTTGCCCTGCTCGATACCTTAGATTTTCAAGCTAAGCCCTTCTATGAGCGCCACGGCTATCGCGTACAGTGGATACAACAAGCCTACCCAGAAACCGGCAGTAAATTCTTTATGGTGAAAGTGTTGTAATGTTTGAGGTTGGCGATTTTAACCTTACATCAGCTTAAACTGACTCTTTAGAAAACAAAAACGCCATTGGCAATAACCAATGGCGTTCGATAAATCGGTATAACAGGGTAAATATCTTCACTTAAAGCAACGCGTTATTCCGCCCATTTACCCATAGTACATCTGTCATTGCTGCCAAAGTCTCGCACTGTGGCGACATTCTCATAGCCCAGTTCAATAAGTTTAGCCCTGAGTTTTACAGCCTGTTCAAAACCATGTTCCAGCAGAATATAGCCATTAGGCTTTAAGTAATCTCGGGCAGTGTTGGCAATATAATAAAGATCGGCAAAGCCTTCCTCGGCGGCGGTTAACGCACTTTGGGGCTCGAAACGCACATCACCTTGGTGCAAATGTTCGTCTGCTTCATCAATATAAGGTGGGTTTGAGACGATTAAATCAAAGTCACGCGACTTTACCGCGCTAAACCAGTCACTTTGAAGAATATCGACCTGCGGCAGCTTTAAATTCTCACGGTTCGCGATAGCCAAAGCCACGGCATCATCGACTTTATCGACCGCCGTGATTTGCCATGACTCACGCTCAGACGCTAACGCCAACGCAATAGCCCCAGTGCCAGTACCTAAGTCGAGCACTTTGGCATAGGTTGAAAGCGGCAGGTTCAAAGCGGTTTCAACCAGAATTTCCGTGTCAGGACGCGGGATCAAAGTCGTGTCGTTAACGATAAAAGGCAGCGACCAAAATTCACGCTCACCAACAATATGTGCCACAGGCACGCCCTTTTGACGTTTCTGTACCATTTGCTGGAAACGTTTCCACTGCTCAACCGTCAGGGATTTTTCAGGCCAAGTGTATAAATAGCTGCGACTTTTATTGAGGCAATATAACAGCAAAACCTCTGCATCCAGATGAGCGGATTCAGAGGTTGATGCTAACTGCACATAAGCCCATTGCAGGGCTTCGGCTATGCTAGATTGATCTGACAAAACTACCCCTGCTCGTCAGCCAGTGCGGCTAACTGGTCAGCTTGATGCTCTTGCATCAGAGGCAATAAAATAGCATCGAGATCGCCTTCCATTACTTCGTTCAAGCGATATAAGGTCAAGTTGATGCGGTGTTCGCTCACGCGGCCTTGCGGGAAGTTGTAAGTACGTACACGTTCGGAGCGATCGCCACTGGCAACCAAACTACGACGGGTCGATTCTTCGGCGCTACGGCGTTTTTCGTCTTCAACAGCTTGAATACGTGCGGCCAGTACACTCATGGCTTGGGCACGGTTCTTGTGTTGCGAACGTTGATCTTGGCATTCCACCACGATCCCAGTAGGAATATGGGTGATTCGAATAGCTGAGTCAGTTTTGTTAACGTGCTGACCACCCGCACCTGATGAACGGAAAGTATCGACTTTCAGATCGGCTGGATTGATTGAAATCGCTTCCGCTTCAGGCACTTCATGCAGTACCACAACAGTAACCGCAGAAGTATGCACACGTCCTTGGGATTCGGTTTCTGGCACACGCTGTACACGATGGCCGCCGGATTCAAACTTAAGTTTGCCGTATACGCCGTCACCGCTGACCTTCATGATCACTTCTTTAAAGCCACCATGTTCACCTTCGTTACAGCTCATGATTTCGATCTGCCAGCGATTTGCTTCAGCATAACGGCTGTACATGCGGAATAAGTCACCGGCGAAAATAGCCGCTTCATCGCCGCCAGCACCAGCGCGGATCTCAACGAAGGCATTTTTATCGTCGTCAGGATCTTTTGGCAATAATAGAATTTGCAATTCGTCTTCGAGCTGCTCGAGTTTGGCCTTAGCGGCTTTCATCTCTTCCTGCGCCATTTCACGCATTTCAGCATCGTCTTCTTCCAGCATTTCTTTGGCAGAATCGAGATCAGCCTGCGCTTGCTGATAGGCTTTAAAGCCAGCAACAACGTCTTCTAACTGGGCATATTCTTTTGATAACGCACGAAACCTGTCTTGATCAGAAATGACGCTAGCATCACCCAGCAAAGCCATGACTTCTTCATTGCGCTCGAGCAAGCCTTCCAGCTTGCGGATAACGGATTCCTTCATTTAACTCGCTAACCTTAGTGTTTATCTAATCCAAGCGCTGATCTTAACTGACCGAGAGTATTCAAATCGCCCTGACGACTCGCTGCCGTGAGGGCCTGTGTCGGTGCGTGGATAAGTTTGTTAGTCAGGCGATTGGCTAGTTCAATCAATACCTGCTCAGTGTCTGAGCCCTGGGCTAGTTTATTCAGGGCACGTTCTACTAACTCATCTTTTACCGCCATGCTCTGGCTGCGATACTCGCGAATACTGTCGACCGACTCTAAAGAACGGATCCAATCCATAAATAAGAAAGATTGTTCTTCAGTAATTACTTCAGCTTGCTCGGCGGCTTCTTTTCGAGAAGCCATATTCTGTTCAATAATGCTATGCAGGTCGTCCACTGTATACAGAAACGCGTCATCCAAATCGGCGACTTCCGGCTCAATATCCCGGGGAACTGCTATATCAACCAATAACATAGGTTGATGGCGACGCTGCTTTAGCGCTTTTTCGACCATGCCTTTACCTAGGATAGGCAGAGGGCTGGCGGTAGAGGATATCACGATATCGGCTTTTGGGAGATAATCTGGTATCTGCGCCAGTGTAATTGCTGTTGCGCCAAACTCCTCACACATGCCTTGGGCACGTTCTAACGTCCGATTTGCTACGACCATTGAAGCCACGCCGTTGTCTTTAAGATGCTTCGCAACCAGTTCTATAGTTTCACCTGCGCCAATCAACAGTACTTTAGTGGTCGATATCGATGAGAAAATATGTTTCGCCATGCTAACAGCCGCAAATGCGACAGACACTGCAGCGGCGCCAATTTCAGTGTCGGTGCGGACTTTCTTAGCGACTGAAAAAGTATTCTGAAAGAGTCTATCTATGGTTAGCGCAACCGTTCCAGCCTCTTTGGCCTTAACAAACGCTTGCTTAACTTGACCGAGAATTTGCGGCTCACCCAAGATCAACGAATCGAGCCCAGAAGCCACACGCATCAAATGCCTGACGGCATCCTGACCGTGATAATTATAGAGACAAGGCGCGACGTCCTTATGATCAAGGCCGTGATATTCTTCAAGCCACGCAATAATATCGGCCTCATCGCCGTTGTTGCAATACAACTCAGTGCGATTACAGGTCGAGACAATAACGGCTTCACCTGAGCGTGTACGACTGGCCAGACTCTTCATAGCGTCATGAATTTTGTCCGGAGAGAAGGCAACTTTCTCACGCAGGTCTACCGTGGCTGTTTTATGGTTAATACCGATTGCTACAAGGCTCATCTGACTCTTTCTAGATTCTTGGCGACTCTCTTAATAAGGGCATTCTACTGAATTGGCCCAACTAAAAACAGAATACGCTTAACAAAACCGAATAAAGGTCTAACTTCTTACCTAAATTTTCTATCAATAATAGGTAAGGCAAAATTTGTCCCAAGGGAGCAAATCTAAGTGACCGCCGATGGAAATTTTACGTTTGGCATTGGTATTCTTTCCAAGCCCTCGTATCATAAGGACTTTGGTATATCAGTCATAGATGAATAATTTGAAGCGCCTCACAAAAACCATTTTCTCTTGTTTTACCTTAAGCGCCCTACTTTTGCTGACGGGGTGTGAAACCTTGCCGCCGATGACTGACCTAAGCCCAATCACAGTCACGGATGCGCGCCAAGCAACAGCTTGGGAATTGCAGGGTAAACTGGCGATAAAAACCCCTGACGATAAGCTCAGCGCGAATATCTACTGGCGCCACAGTGAAGATCGCGATGAGCTGACACTCACCACTATGCTGGGTACGACTGTGTTGACGCTTAACTCAACCCCGAACTCGGCCCATTTGCATATCGATGGCAAAGACTTTCGCGATGATAACGCCCAGCGTTTACTCGAGCGCGTCAGCGGTTGGTCCATCCCCTTGGCCGATTTACCTTTGTGGATCACAGGCCAAATTGGCCCCAACGATGAGATCGTCGAACGCGATAGCCAAGGTAAACCTAAACAGCTCACCAATACTCAAACCCCGCCACCTTGGCAGGTCGCATTTTTAAGTTGGCAATCCCAGAGCGGCGCCAACGTGCCCCATCAATTAAAGCTTGAACGTGGCGATTTACAACTCAAACTACAGCTGAATCAATGGCAAGCTCTTGGCAAGCCCGCGATCTTAGTCGGAGAACAACCTTAAGATGCCCACTGCAATTTCCCGCAATTGGCCTGCGCCAGCCAAGCTCAACTTGTTTTTACACATTAATGGCCGCCGCGCCGACGGTTACCACGAACTGCAAACCTTGTTTCAGTTTATCGATTGCTGCGACATGCTCGATTTTAAGGTCACTGAAACCCCTGAACTGATTTTGCACTCCAATATGTCGGGCGTTGTCGCTGACAGCGATAACTTAATTCTGCGAGCCGCAAAATCATTACAGCAAACCACAGGCTTTAAAGGCGGCGCTGAGATCTGGCTGGATAAACGGCTGCCCATGGGCGGCGGTTTAGGTGGCGGCTCGTCCGATGCAGCCACCACATTAGTGGCATTGAACAAGTTATGGCATACCCAATTATCAACCGAAGAATTGGCAATAATCGGCCTTAAATTGGGTGCCGATATTCCTGTTTTTATTCATGGTTTCGCCGCTTTTGCCGAAGGTGTGGGTGAACGCTTACAAGCGGTAAATCCGAGTGAGCCTTGGTACTTAGTCATAGCACCCGATGCCCATGTTTCCACCGCCGACGTATTCCAAGATCCACTTTTACCGCGTGATACCCCGAAACTGGCCATAGATACCTTAATGAGCCAACCTTGGGAAAATGATTGTCAAAAACTAGTCGTTTCTAAATACCCTCAAGTTGCCAAGGCATTAGGCTGGCTGCTAGAATATGCGCCGTCGAGAATGACAGGAACAGGCGCATGCGTGTTCGGGGAATTCACACAACAGCAACAAGCTCTCGCAGCCTTGGCGAAATTACCGTCTGAAATGCAAGGATTTGTTGCACAAGGGATGAATCTTTCGCCGCTCATCACGCGACTCAGTCACCCTTAAACTACTTTCTTCTAGAGTAACCACTTAACGATAACGCCTCGGGTTCCTCCCGTCCCTATATCGTCGTTACTCTAGCCACTAAAATATAAAGCAAACGCCTGAGGTTCATACAGTGCCCGACATCAAGCTCTTTGCTGGGAACGCCACCCCCAGTCTCGCTAAAAAGATAGCCGATCGTCTATTTTGCAAACTCGGAGACGCAGTGGTTGGTCGTTTCAGCGATGGTGAAATCAGTGTCCAAATTAACGAAAATGTACGTGGTGCCGATGTGTTCATCATCCAATCCACTTGCGCGCCGACAAACGACAACCTGATGGAACTCATCGTGATGGTTGACGCGCTGCGCCGTGCATCTGCTGGCCGTATCACAGCCGTTATTCCTTACTTTGGTTATGCTCGTCAAGACCGTCGCGTTCGTAGCGCCCGTGTACCTATTACTGCAAAAGTCGTTGCCGATTTCCTGTCTAGCGTGGGTGTTGACCGCGTTCTGACCTGTGACCTGCACGCTGAGCAAATCCAAGGTTTCTTCGATGTTCCTGTTGATAACGTATTTGGTAGCCCAGTGCTGCTAGAAGATATGTTAGCGAAGAACTTAGATAATCCAGTCGTTGTTTCTCCAGACATCGGTGGTGTTGTTCGCGCTCGCGCAGTAGCAAAACTGTTGGATGATTCTGATTTAGCGATCATTGATAAACGTCGCCCACAAGCAAACGTTGCTCAAGTTATGCACATCATTGGTGATGTTCAAGGTCGTGACTGCATTATCGTTGACGATATGATCGACACAGGCGGCACTCTGTGTAAAGCGGCTGAAGCCTTAAAAGAACATGGTGCGAACCGCGTATTTGCTTACGCAACTCACCCAGTGTTCTCTGGCAAAGCGGCTGAAAATATCGCTAACTCAGTGATTGATGAAGTGATTGTGACTGACACTGTTCCTTTAAGCCCAGAAATGTTAAAAGTGGCTAAAGTGACTCAGTTAACTATGTCTGCGGTACTGGCTGAGGCAATTCGTCGCGTAAGCAACGAAGAGTCTATTTCTGCCATGTTCCGTCACTAATAGTTCTGTCACTGAACGTTCTGACTAATCTGAGTGGTTCCACACAGTGTGCTGTTTTAACGAATCACTAAGCTTGCAGAGCTAATCACTCGGACATAAAAACGCACTCCTCGGAGTGCGTTTTTGTTAGTGTATTTTCTAAGCTAGCTTCTGCTCATTAGATTAGAGTTGGCTTTTAAATATTAGATTTTAAAATTACTGACCGCACGGAATAAGAATTCAGCCTGCGCTTTCAGCTCATCCGATGCCGACGCATTCGCATCTGCCGCATGGGAGGATTCTTCGGCGATGTCGCGGATCACCACCACGTTCTTATTCACTTCGGCCGCCACCATGCTTTGCTCTTCAATCGCCGCGGCAATTTGAGTACTCATGTCCATGATGTTACGCACATCTGTATTGATAAGCTTGAGTAAGGCACCAGCACTTGCCGCTTGCTCCGCACTCTCAACACCTTGTTTTTGGCTCGATTCCATCAATTGCACAATCGAGCGAGTCCGCGTCTGTAAGGTCTGAATAATGTTCGCAATTTCTTGGGTTGACGATTGTGTCCGCATCGCTAAGTTACGCACTTCATCGGCAACCACTGCAAAACCACGGCCCTGTTCACCTGCACGTGCAGCTTCAATCGCGGCATTCAAGGCTAAAAGGTTAGTTTGCTCAGCAATGCCGCGGATCACATCTAACACGCTACCGATTGTCTCGCTGTCACGTTCCAGCTCATTAACGACCGCAGCCGAGCTATTGAGCTGCTCAGCAAGTGACTGGATTTTATGAATCGTTTGCTCAACTTCTAATTGGCCGCTTTGCGCATTATCGTGGGTCTGACCCGCTTTTGATGCCGCTAACTCAGTTGTTTTAGCAATTTCGTCAATGGTTGCGCCCATTTCTGTTATCGCCGTTGCAACCATATCAGTCTCATTGAGCTGTTGACCTACGCCTTCAGAGGCAAGCATGGCATTTTCGGATACGCGCTTACAGGAGGTGTTAATCGTTGCGACCGACTCAATCACTTGCTCAATCAATTGCTGGAAGCTACTCACCATACTATTGAAATGCTGCGCAATTTCGCCAAGTTCATCTTGCGTTGATGCATCGCATCTCAAGGTCAGATCTTTACTCACTTCGATACGAGCAATGATCTGCGTGATGCGCTCAACCGGGGCGATAATACTGCGGATAATCAAATAGGTAATGATAGATAGCAGCAACGTGATAAAGATAAACACAGCAATACCTACATTAACGCTGCTGCTCTCAGCATCATCAATCGCCTTAAGCGCTAGGTTATGTAAGTCATTCGCGCTACTTTCAATTTGTAGGTTGGCAGCGACAAGACGCGCCATAGTGCCATCTTTCTCGGTTAAACCGAGTTGCTGCTCTTTATTGGTTAAGCTTTTAAAATCTTTCTGATACTGAGTAATAAGCTCTGCAATTTTATTTTGGGTATCGGCATCTAAGCTCGATGAACGTAGCTTGTCATTAAACTTGCCAATGTTGGCATCGAAGGTTTCAACATAACTTAGCTCTCGACGCAGCATAAAATCTTTTTCGTTACGTCTCAGTTGCAGCATAGCCACTTCGAGTTCGAGCTGATTGTATTGCTTCAGCAGCGTTTCAACATTATGCACCGCCGAACGCAATGTGCCGTACAAACCTGTTTTAGGCGTTAAGCCAATTTCCTGCTGTAGCTGCACCACTTCAGAAAAAGCAGCTTGATACTGATTTAAATTACTATCAAAACTTTCAAGCGATGCCTTGGACACACCGTATTCTTTAAAGACTTTCTCTAATTCTGGGACAATACTGTCGATTACCATGTGGCTTTGCTTATGTAGCTCGGCATATTTTAAATCCTTACGCGCGAAGAAATCCTTTTCGTTTTTACGCAGAATTAAGACATCGCGCTCTAACTCAAGCACATTTTGAACGGCATGGGAGAGCTCAGACTTAACCGAATTTGAATGGAGTTGTAATCCAAACATGGCAACTAATGCCGAGATAGACACAGCTGCGCTGAGTAACAACTTTGAGCGGATAAACATAGAAAGTCCCCGAATAAATAATCTATCTTAAAAAGATAGCTGGAAATTAGGCCTTTAACAGCGCAAGTGTAGCAATACATGAAAAGTTCATATCAAATACTCTGACAATTTGTGGATTTAAGCTCCCATACCGTGAGCACCTCATTATCTCTAGCTTAGTTCATCAAGATACTGTCGGCATAGTTTACAAAGTAATGCGTGTTAACCTTGGTAACGATACCGTTTAAACGCCGATAAAAACGTTAAAGTACCAATTGGTATAAAATGAATAACTTCATCAACTTAACTGTAAATTTCGCGCGGATTCTACTACAGATTACAAAAATGTTACGCTGAATAATGAATCTTAATAAAATATATTTTTTACGACTCCAAACCTTTTGCTGCATTCAGTGCGTCAAAACTACAACACTTAATAATTATGGCAGGGAATGACAGTGACAGCAGGGATACTCCCACTCAATAGCGCAATGTCTGACTTTGAACTAGCCACCTTAGCCAGCCAAGGCAACAGAGCCGCATTTAAACTGCTGTATCAAAGCCATCACCAACGTATCTATGCCCTATCACTGCGCCTTTGTGGTCATAAAACCATGGCGGAAGACATTACCCAAGAATGCTTTATTTTAGTGTGGCAGAAGTTGCCGCAATTTCGAGGTGAGAGTCGGTTTTCCACTTGGTTACACAGTATTTGTGTCAATCAAGCCTTGAGCAGTATTCGTAAACAACAATCATTTTGGGCACGATTTATCCCACTTGAAAATGAAACTGAACCTATGAGTTCAGATGAAAGTTATAGCGGATTAGACAAGTTGATTTTCAAACTGCCGCAGCGGGCTCGCATAGTCTTCGTACTCTGCGCCATTGAAGGTTATCAACACGATGAAATCGCTGACTTACTTGGCATTGCGGTCGGTACTAGCAAGACCCAATACCATAGAGCTAAGCAACTACTACAGGAGATGCTGTAATGACGTTAACGCCGCTTTCCCGTGAACAACAGCTTGAGCAACTGATCAATAGCGCCCCCAAAGAAATGTCGCCCAGCCATGATCTGTGGCAAGGCATTGAAAAGCGCATGGACAAACTGCTTATGTCGCCAACGCGCCAATCCCAGCACGGCAGACAGTGGGCAATAGCCGCCTCCTTTATCCTTCTGGTGGCATTGGGGTATACCCAATTACCCTATTTCAATCCATTAACCACGCAGCAGACAGAGCTTGCTCAGAACTCAGCTATGCCAGCGCAACCAGGGGATGCGGCCTTACAGTTATTACTCACTCAAATTGCAGCATCGCACCAAGTGCAAGTGGATAACCTAGAGCAAACAACGAATGCACTAGCTTGGCAGACCAGCAGCTTTAGCGCGCCCGTTGAGCAAGGTTTGGCTGAACTAAGACGGGCGGCAACTCAGATTTACCAAGCTTTACAAGCAAATCCAACCGATAAACAACTTTGGCAACTCTGGCTTTGGGTACAGCAGCGTGAGCTCGACCTATTACAACAGGGCCAAAAATTACCCATTAAAAACTCGACACAAGGAAATACCCTATGAGTAACCTCAATCTCACTAAAACCAGTCTATTAGTTTCGACACTCTATTTAGGTTTAATGGGCAATGTGTTTGCAGCGCAAAGCATTGATAAACAGCTTAGTATTGGCAGCGACACCCAACTGCAGATCAAAGTCCAGCGCGGCGATGTGACGATTCAAACCTGGGATAAGAGTGAAGTCAGTGTCACAGGCACACTCGATGAATTGAGTGAAGGTTTTGTGTTCGAGCAACAGGGAAACAGTCTGAATATCGAAGACAAGATGCCTCGCCACTATAATGGCAATAATGACAAGGGCTCGCAGCTCACCATTAAAGTACCAAAAACAGTAAAACTCAATGCAGACACTATTTCAGCGAATCTGCAAGTTGCCGAAGCCCAAGGTGAACTCGATTTAAATACCGTCAGTGGCGATATCAAAGCTAACAACCTCAGTGGTAAACCTGAGTTAAATACCGTCTCTGGCGATATCACAACCAAAGCACTTGATGGGAAAATCAAATTAGAAACCGTATCCGGCACGATTCAAGACACTGACAGCAAAGGGGAAATGAACTATCGCCTCGTTAGCGGCGACTTAAATAGCCAAACTCAGGCAGAAAAAGTCACGGTGGAACAAGTTTCTGGCGAAGTGAATGCTAACTTTAGCCTCGCAAAGGAAATCGTACTCAGAACCGTCAGCGGTGACTCAAAAGTATCACTGGCGAAAAACTTCAACAGAGCCAATTTAGAAAGTGTGAGCGGCGATATCATAGTGACGTTTGCCGATATGCCAGATGCCAGCTTTGACTTAGACGGTGGTCCAGGTGGCAAGATCAAAAACACCTTAACCCAAGATGAGCCTAAAAAGCAGAAATACGTGCCACGCGCCGAGTTGTCATTTCAAACAGGCTCTGGCGCAGCAAACGTGAAGATGAATACCATCAGCGGTAATCTGATTTTAAAGAAACAGTAATAATAAAAGCTTGTTAGCACAAATAAAAAATGCCGCCACAAGTCAAACTCGGGCGGCATTTTTTATATTAAACTCGTTAGACTGATGCTATCTCTTCAGCCGTCAAATATCGCCATTCACCCAGTGCTAAGGCGGGATCCAATTCAATTTGGCCGACACTTTCACGGTGCAATCCTTGCACGTGGTTGCCCACCGCAGCAAACATACGTTTCACTTGATGGTACTTACCTTCAGTGATGGTGAGTCGCACTAATTGCGGCTCAATAATCTCCAGCAATGCAGGCTTAGTTAAGCCATCTTCACCGCGCAATTCAACACCAGCAGCAAACACAGCAATCAAGCCAGCATCCACAGGGTCGGCGAGTTGCACTAAATAGCGTTTACCGCATTCTTTCTTCGGTGAAGTAATTTTATGCGACCACTGGCCGTCGGTCGTGATCAGCACTAGCCCTGTGGTGTCGGCATCTAAGCGACCGGCAATGTGCAAGGTTTCAGGCTTTGGCACATCCACTAAGCTCAATACCGATGGATAGGTTTCATCAATCGTTGAACAAATCGTATCGACCGGTTTGTTAAGCATTAAATAACGTACACCCACTAAGGCGATAGGCTCGCCCTCGAGACAAACACGCATACCTTCAGTCACTTTAAAGCCCGAGTCTTTGACGACTATGCCATCGCAAGTGATATCACCGCGATGCAGGGCTTTTTTCGCTAATGAGCGAGTCAGTGGGGTACTCTCACAGATAAATTTGTCTAAACGCACGTTAATACTCAACTTCAATAAAGAAAACTGCCATATTATGAGGCCGACCACTTCAAAGGGCAAAGAATTGCTGCTCAGCACGCGATGTGTTTCTATTTAGCCCTTACGCATTTACGACAGTCACCCTAGGGAAAGATGACATGACTGAATTCCAAAAGATGATCGCTGGCCAAGAATATGATTGCCTTGCCAGCGAACTATTAAGTTTACGAGCTCAACAGCAACGGCTGAATCGACAATTAAATCAAATAATTGACCAAGATACCCCAGAGTACAGCCAACTCTGTCAGCAGCTAATTCCCCATAAATCACCAGCCGCAACGATATCCACGCCGATTTTTATCAGTTATGGCGCCAACCTATCCCTTGCTGACAAAGTGTTTATCAATGTGAATGTCACCTTGCAGGATAATGCACCTATTTCTATTGGTGAGCAGACTATGGTCGGCCCCAATGCACAGTTTTATACCTCGAGTCACCCACTCGATGCCGAGCTGCGTTGCTCAGGTATAGAAACCGCGAAAGCAATTAGGGTCGGTAAACGGGTATGGATTGGTGGCGGCGCTATCATAATGCCAGGCGTCACTATTGGTGATGACGCCATCGTAGGCGCTGGCGCCGTAGTTACAAAAAATGTAGCCGCCAAAACCGTGGTCGCAGGTAATCCCGCGAAGCCGATCAGGCAGCTAATTTGATCGCGGGTAAAAAAGAGAAAGCTAAGTGCTCGCTTACCTGAAAAGGCTTGCATACGGTAACTTTGCCGCTAATTAGCTTAAGACTGTAATTGGTAACCTTTAGTTACATATGACTCAAGATAAATCCGCGATAAACACTGTAATGACCTTGTTTAGATTCCTAGTAAGGCATTAACATAGTTCATTGCGCCTGAAGCAATCCCATTTTGCAAAAAATAACAGCCCCAATAATGGGCACAATAATAAACTCGAAGGAAACGACATGAGAAAAGTACTCATTGGGGGACTGTGTGCCTCACTTATCGCAGGCCTGACTGCCTGTAATGACAAGCCAGCCGACGTTAAAGCACCTGAAACCGCTAAAACAGCCACCGCAGTTGCTGTAACTCAAGTACTGGGTTCTGGTATTGAATTCGCTAATTTTGATAAAGCGGTTCGTCCACAGGACGATTTCTACAAATATGTTAACGGCACTTGGTTGAAAAACACTGAGATCCCAGCCGATCGCACTAGCATTGGCGCTTTCTACGATTTACGTGAAAAATCACGTGACGATGTAAAAGCCATTATCGAAGAAGTGGCAGCAACGCCAAATCTCGCCACTGGTACAGACGAGCAAAAAGTAGCCGACTTATATCGCTCATTTATGGATACTGACACACTCAACAAACTGGGCGTGACACCAATCCAAGGTGAGTTCGATGCCATTAACGCCTTAAAAGATAAGAATGAATTGGTGAAGTACTTCGCCCACAGCCAAATCGCTGGTGCGGGTACACCTATGGCATTTTATATCGATATCGATGCGAAAAACTCTAGCCGTTACGCGACTCATCTCTATCAATATGGCCTAAGCCTACCAGAAAAAGACTACTACTTTAACGAGTCAGAACGCTTCGTTAATATCCGTAAGGCTTACCTAGCCCACATAGAAAAGATGTTTACTCTTGCGGGTCTTGCTAATCCTAAAGCCAGCGCTGAGTCTATTCTTGCCCTAGAAACAGCAATTGCCTCTAAGCATTGGGATGTGGTTGAAAACCGCGATAGCACGAAAACTTACAATCTATATCAAGTGAAAGATCTGCCAACATTGGCACCGGATATCGATTGGACTGTTTACTTAACAGCGCTGGGTGCGGATAAGCAAACCGACATCATTGTTAACCAGCCTAGCTATATCCAAGGTCTGAACGAGGTGTTAAAAACGACCGATTTAGCTACTTGGAAAACCTACATGCAATGGCAAGTGCTGACGCATGCGGCGAACTATTTGAGTGAAGCGCTGGACAACGAAAACTTCGATTTCTTCTCTAAAACCTTAAACGGTCAAGAAGAGCAAGAACCACGTTGGAAACGCGGCGTAGCCTCTGTTAACGGTATGCTGGGTGAAGTTGTCGGCAAAGTGTACGTTAAACGTCACTTTACCCCTGAAGCCAAAGACCGCATGCAAGCACTGGTGGAAAATCTTCGTGGCGCTTACGGCGACAGCATCAAAGATTTAACCTGGATGAGCGACAGCACTAAAGTGGCTGCGGCGGATAAGTTAGCAAAATTCAACCCGAAAATCGGTTACCCGAACAAGTGGGAAGATTACAGTAAGCTGAGCATTAAAGCTGACGACTTAATCGGTAACGCTACTCGTGCCAGCGAAGTTGAACATGCTAAGTCATTAGCCAAACTGGGCGCGCCAATCGACAAAGACGAATGGCACATGACCCCACAAACGGTTAACGCTTACTACAACCCAACCATGAACGAAATCGTCTTCCCTGCGGCCATTCTGCAACCACCATTCTTCAATTTGGCGGCTGACGATGCAGTCAACTACGGTGGTATTGGTGCGGTAATCGGTCACGAAATGGGCCATGGTTTTGACGACCAAGGCGCTAAGTTCGATGGCGAAGGCAACATGCGTGATTGGTGGACAGAGCAAGATTTAAAAGAGTTCTCTGCTCGCGGCCAAGCGCTGATCGCACAGTACGATGGTTACTATGTGTTTGACGACTTGCACGTCAACGGTGGTTTAACGCTAGGTGAGAACATTGGTGATTTATCAGGCGTGACTATCGCATACCGCGCCTATAAAAAATCACTCAATGGTCAAGAAGCGCCAGTCATCGATGGCTTAACGGGTGATCAACGTTTCTTCATCGGTTTCACGCAAATTTGGCGTGCAAAGGCCAAAGAAGAAGCCATGCGTAATCGCGTAGCGACCGATCCACACTCACCTGCGGAATTCCGCGCTCTGGGTGCCCTATCTAACATGCCTGAGTTCTACACCACCTATGATGTGAAACCCGGTGATGCTATGTATATCGCCCCTGAAAAACGCGTAAAAATTTGGTAAGCCTAATTTAAATCGCCGCTCGGCTGCATAAGCTGAGCAACAACAATGGCGCTCACTGTCACAGGTGGCGCCATTTTTATTTCCTTAAACCACTGAGTTATGAAAGTGACCCCATGCGCAAGATGAACAAGTCTTCATGATTGATTCAGCTTTAATTAAGCAAAAGAAGCCTATGGTGGATGTGTGACCTGTACCACTCACCCATAAGGAAGTAGGCCGCATGACTAAGTTATTTCGTACCTTTTTTATTTTTCTACTCTTATTATCGAGCCGCGCTGGTGTAGCAAATTCTCTCGACGTCAGTGACACTAAAACAGAACGTGGTAATTACAGTGCACGGCAGGCACAAAGCCACGATCTACAAGGTCTATACGCACTCAGCAGTCAGACCTTTGATGCGCCTCGTCAAGCCTCGAATGACTTATCTGTTCTCCATCACCAAGCCTATGATGCTCAGGCTGAGCTGGCTCAGTTGCTTACCCGAATTGGCCATCATTCACAGACGCAAGTGATTATTCCTCCGGTGAAAAGTTATCAAAGAGCTGCCGACAAAGTGGCGACAAAATTTAACGGTGATGCCAGTCAAATCACCGACCTTGCAAGGGCAAGTATCGTGACCGACAGCATTCAAGATCTGATGAAGGCTTATCAAACTTTGAACGAACAGACCCAAGTGGTTAAACAAAAAAACCGCTTTGCTGAACCTAAAGCCTCAGGCTATCGCGATCTCAACTTGCTGGTACGTTTACCCCAATCGGGGATGATTGCCGAGGTGCAATTACACTTGCAGGAAATCGCCGATATCAAAAGTGGCCCAGAGCACAAGGTATATGAAAAAGTGCAAAGGATTGAGGCCAATGCCCGTAAACAGCAAAGATCACTCAGTGAGTTTGAGCTGGCACAGATTGCCCAATTACGCCAAGAATCACACAAGCTGTACCACAAAGCATGGCTTAACTATAAGCGAGTCGATGAAGCCAGTTTATTAAGAGTCTCAGTCGCTTAACCCACAACCGCTTCCACTCTTGCGCTGGTCTCCTGCAAAGGTGCCAGCGCTTTTTTTATATTTTACAGCGCCTGAAAAACCATATTAAAAATCAGCTGAAAAAAGCACTCTCTCGCATCGAACGTCTTTTTAAGTATATAATCCCGCGCCATAGCCCTATCAGCAGGAAACGCCATGCACGACATCATTGAGCAACTCCAAGAACGCAGCGAAACTGTTCCTGTACCACTCGAATTACCCACATTTGAGCAGCTCGTCGAAGTTGAAGAGCAAATCCTGATTTCATTACCACGGGAGCTAAAAGAATACCTGCTGTATGCCAGTGATGTGATTTACGGCACGATAGAGCCAGTAACTGCATCGGATCCTTACTCACACACCTATCTGCCTGAGGTCACTTGTTATGCTTGGTCTATCGGTATGCCAAGGGACATGATTGCCATTTGTCAGCAAGGCGATGCTTTTTACTGTATAGACCAAGATGGCCAAGTGCATTTCTGGAAAAACGGCGTCTTTACCGATATCTATTGGGAGTCGTTCTGGGAATGGGTTGAAGAAATCTGGCTAAAGATTAAATACTAATTTTACTTTTATTGCATTGAGAACACGATTATGTCTAAAAACATTGGCTTGAATGCCATCGAAATGAGCTACTTACGCCAATCATTGAGCTTAAGTGCGGCTCAAGTTGGCACGCTAACTAACCATAGCGAAGCCGATGTATTAGCCTGGGAAAGTGGCGAACAAGCAGCACCTGAGCTGGCGCAAAAGAAACTGCTTGATATTGATGACATCATTGAGATGCAAGTGCTCAACACCTGCGATGGTATCGAAGAACTATTTAAAAAAGAACCTAAGCGTCATTTAGCTTTTGTGGTGTACCCCACTCAAGCCATTTACACTCAATACAACCCCGAATTTTTAAGTTCATTGCCTTTTACTGAGCTGTACAACACGGCAGCTTGGCGCATCAAGAAAGAGTGCAAACTGGTCCTAGAAGTCGACGTCAGCTTAATCGCACTGGACGTGGAAGCCTATAAAGCCTTCCGTGAACCGACCAAAATGAGCGAAAGCCGCGAAAGCCGTGCTAAATGGGCCGCGACTCAGCTATAAGCGTGCAAATCCAGAAGCTTAGCACTCGCATTAACAGTAAGGGCAGATATCACTATCTGCCATTTTTATATTTTCATAATGATTCTCAGATAATCAGTGACTTAGAATGATTACCCCTTAGCTGCCACCACAGCATCCATCTTCTGTAAAGCCGATTGACGCGACGGCAGCGCAGACAACCTATCGCGATAAGCGGCGAGTTTAGGTGGAATGGCTTGTTCGAACAATGTGCCCCACATTAAGGTATGGGCCAGTAAAATATCCGCCACCGAAACGTCATCACCGAGCAAGAAATCACTCTCAGGCAACATGGCTTCGGCCAATGCCGCCGCCTTATCAAACTCCCATACCGCACAAGGCATGATCTGCGGATGACGCTGCGCCTCAGGCAAGGCAAACTTATGTTTACCCAAAGTCCAAAGCGGCTGCTCAAGCTCAGTAATGATGAAGCTCACCCATTGATGGTGCAAACCCGATGCGTTACTCCCTGCGGGTGGCAACAACTTACCCTCGCCATACTTTTCTGCTAGATAAAGGCAAATCGCCGCTGATTCAGATAACACTAACTCATCATCAGTTAGCACAGGCACTTTACCGCAGGGATTTATCGCTAAAAATGCCACGCTGCGATGCTCACCTTTGGTCATATCCACAAAGGAAAAATCCCAATCAACGCCCAACTCTTCCAACACCCAAGCAACTCGTAATGCGCGACTGCGCGGTGTGCCATATAAAGTGATCATTGCAACGTCCTTTTAGTCCGGTTAATTCGTGTCCTAACGAAGATACACTGAGTTTGCGTTAGTGCAAATCTGCCCATAAAAAACGGCGCTTAATGCGCCGTTTCGATTTCACTACACTTTGATATAAAACACTGAGCAATAGAACTCGTAGGCTTGATATTAGAAGTTCATTGAGAGTTTAGTGTAGATGTAGCGACCCATTGGGTTATGTACTGATGTCACGTAACCGTAGAGGTCGGTATCACCATCACCGATAGCGAATGGTGGCTCTTCGTCAAATACGTTGTTCACGCCTAATGTCAGCTTGAACATCTCATTGAAGCGATAAGTACCTGACATGTCCACTAAAATTTGAGCATCAATTGTACGAGTTTTGTTGAAATCTTCAAACTCACCGATATAACTCAAATTTAAATTGGCGGCAAAGTTATCCATAGTCCAGTTGGTTGTCGCTAACCAACGATTCTTCGGATACTTATACTCTCCGGTATAATCGACCACTTGATGAGTATCATCTTTTTCAAAGTTATGCAGATAACTCCATTCAAGACCGAACTTAAGGTCGCCATAACTATCGAGTTCGAATCCATAATGGGTCGACACATCCATCCCCTGAACTTCTTGCGAACCTAAGTTAACAAAGCTTGAGCGGATCACATCTAGTGCGCCAAATGTTTGACCAGCTTGAGGTGCTAGGCGCACACACACAGTGCTGTTCTGATCGTTACAATTAGCGTCATAAATATCCTGCAGTAACAACTTATCAATCTTATTATCTTGAGTGATGCTGTAGATATCGAAACCAATATCGAACTTCTGGCTTGGCGCCCATATCATGCCGATATTCCAAGTCTCTGACTCCTCAGCCTTTAACTTTGGGTTACCTGCAAACTCAGTCGTTTCATCAGACAAGGTACAACCTTGACCGTCGGCTGCGCAGCGATATTTATCAATTAGGAAACTACTTTCTTCAGATGGACCCAAACCAATTTGCGCTAATGAAGGCGCACGGAACCCAGTAGACCAAGAGGCACGCGCCGTTATTTCATCACTAATACCCCATTGGAAAGCAATCTTAGGATTAGTGGTTGAACCAAAATCACTGTAGTGATCATATCGACCCGCAAGTTGCAGCTCGAAGTTATCCGTTACAGGGATAGAAAATTCAGTATACGCCGCCCATTGATCGCGATCGCCCTTAGCTGAAACAGCTTCGGTACCAAAAATCAATCCACGTTGAAATTGCTCATCCGGCTCGTCGCTGATGGCTTCTTCACGATATTCAACTCCGGCCGCCATCATGATATCGCGATCGGCAAGGGTAAATGCTTGACCTGAGATATTCGCCGCATAAGAAGTCATGGTTGACAAACCTTGGCGCACTAGACTAGTGGTAATATCATCAATGACATCTTGGGAGTTCATGGTGCCACCGAAAGGATTGTAGCGACCCGCATCGATTTCACGTTGCAAGTAATCGGTTCTGACCCAACCTTGGCTGCGGTCACCCGTTTGAGTTGACTCACTGCGCCCCTTTTGCACCGAAGCTTCCCAGTCCCAGTCTTTAACTACACCGCGTAAACCTGCAACTAAACGTAGAGTATCAGATTCAATATCCCAACGACGCGCACCCGCATCAACAGTACGGAAACGACCGATTTCAATATCTTTACCCCAAGGGTTATTTGGATGAGTTCCAGGTACGGTTAAGCCAGCTTTCTCATCAAGTGGCGTCGGCGCACCGCCCGCTTCCGATGTATTGTGCTGGGCAGCTAACTCGAGAAAAGCGGTTAAATCATCATTAAAGTGATATTCGAATTGACCAATAGCACCCACACGTTCAGCAGCAGGCACAACAAGGTTATACGGACCATAATCAAAGACACAAACTTCACCGTCTATATTACGATCGGCAGGACAAGCTGGGTCAACTGTCGGCACCCCATCCACATAAAAATATCCAGGAAAACCACGGGAAGAACGCGAATCTTCACCGCCGTAAGGACTCTGATCTGCAGTTCCAAAACGGCCTAAATCCGTTGCTGCTAAAGTATCATTTTTAAAATAGTCGAGAATGATAGAGGCACTGCCCTTATCGGATTTCATCCCCCAAACCATGTTCGCCGTAGTTTCATTGTAACCCGTACCTGAAGCATCACCGTAGCCTAGGTTGACTTCAATGCCCTCAATGTCTTTCTTCAGGACAATGTTGACCACACCCGCAATCGCATCAGAACCATAAATAGCCGAGGCACCATCCTTAAGAATATCAATACGTTCGATAGCTGAAACAGGGATATTATTGATATCCACGAAAGAATTAGTGATACCTTCAGCAAAAGCACTCGCAGCAACACGACGGCCATTAATCAAGACTAAGGTAGCATCAGGACCTAAACCACGTAGACTGATAGATGCACCGCCGTTGGCAGTTGAATCTTGGCTATTACCACGGGTAGAAAACGCACCAGCACCGTTCGCAGGCATACGTTCGAGCAATTGCTGTAGGTTATCGAACCCCATATTAGCAATATCGTCTTTGCTGATCGATTGGATCGGGGAAGGGCCTTCGATATCTGTACGTTTAATACGAGAACCCGTTACTTCAATACGTTCAACTTTTTCTGCGCCTTTATCGGCTGCATGGACTACTGTTGGCGCAAATGCTAAAGCAATCGCGATGGCACAAGCACTGGGTAGAATCTGAGGTCTGTTCATACATATCCCTTGTTTTATCTATTTTATTAAAATTATATTAACCATTAGAAAACCATAAATTAACAATACACAAGGTAATGAGTTACAAACCAAAGTCAATGGGATCACAATGAAAGTTAAACTTTTGTTACATGTTGAGACAATATGCTTTCCTTCTGCGAGAATCAAAAAAGTCTAGGCACTAGAACATTCCACTCACGTGACAAATCGTGATGCTTGAATATCAGAATTTAAGGAAGATACATGGAAGACAAGATCATTCATCGAGCAGAGTTTGCCGCTAATCTAGGTTTGTATTGGTTGCTTTCAGGGGCCGCCTATTTCAGCCTCAGCATAGCCGGTATTCCCTTGTTATTGCTTTGGTTTCCAATCGGGCTGTGGGGAACTCGCCGCTATATTCGCAATATGAGTGCTGAGCTCACCAATAATAAGTTGATCGTGCGCCGCGGAATATTAACTCGTACCGAAAATACAGTACCTTTGGACAAAATTACCGATATGGCATTGATCCAAGGTCCAATTATGCGCCTATTTGGTCTGCATAAACTCACGGTAGAAACCGCAGGGCAATCGGGAGCGGGTGCCTTGATAAGCTTAGTCGGCATAGTTGATGCGCCTCAATTTAGAACCCGCGTATTAGAACAAAAAGAGCTTCTTGCTATGCCCTTACATTCAACGAGCCCATCGGTACAACCTGATGATGCGTTATTACAAAACGTAGTCGAAATCGCAGCAAGCCTAAAACGAATTGAAGCCTTGCTCAGCCAACAATTAAATAGATAAATTAAATAAAACGACTTTCAGTTCAATCACTTTACCTTTAATGTTGAACAACTATCTTAGCGTTAGCTCAGCTTTAACTTGAGTACAGCCTTAACATAAGGGCGTGTTCGATTCCCAAGATTAATTTTCAATAGGTATTTTTGATAACGACATGACAGAATCCTCGGTAACCTCTTCTTCATCCTCTTGGATGACGCACCTGACGCTTGGCATTAAAGCTATGGGGCCAGGTGTGCTTATGGCCGCAGCGGCGATTGGCGCATCGCATTTAGTTGCCTCGACTCGGGCCGGCGCCGAATTTGGCTGGCAACTGGCTTGGGTCATTTTAGGGGTAAATTTACTTAAGTATCCCTTCTTTGCCGCTGGCGCACGTTACACCGCCGCCACAGGGGAGAGTTTACTGCACGGTTACCTCAAACAGGGCCGAGGTTATTTGCTGCTGTTTACTGGACTGAATGTGATTGCCGCCGTCGCGAGCACTGCGGGTGTTTGCATGCTCACCGCCGCTATGTTGACCCAATTTATTCCGCTTCCCATCGATTGGTTAGCCCTGCTGGTATTGCTGAGCTCATTGGCTTTGCTGATCTTAGGTCATTATCAACTACTCGATAGACTCACTAAGATCATCATGTTCGCCTTAACGCTAACGACCTTAATTGCCGTGGCCTTAGCTTGGGATCATGCTCAGCCATTAGCGAGCAATTTTGTTTCTCCCTCACCTTGGCAATGGGCCCATGTGGGATTCCTAGTCGCCATGATGGGCTGGATGCCGGCACCGATTGAAGTGAGCGCTTGGAATTCCCTCTGGTTGCTCGAAAAACAAAAAAGCCAGACAGTCACAAAAGCGCAAGCGCTGCTCGACTTTAATTTAGGCTACATCATCACCGCGATCCTCGCGATCGTGTTTCTGTCCTTGGGCGCCTTAGTGATGCACGGCAGTGGTGAGCACTTTTCTGATTCAGGCGCACAATTTGCTAATCAATTGATCAACCTTTACAGCCAAGTGATGGGTGGTGAAAGTCGTTATCTTATTGGGATTGTGGCTTTTCTCTGTATTTTTAGCACCACAGTAACCGTTATCGATGGCTACAGCCGCACCTTAGATATGGGCTGGCAGTTACTCACCTCAAAGGCCAGTTCAGACAAACGCCTCACTGGGATCATGCTCGCCATCAGTGCCTTTGGTTTATTGCTAATCCTCTTCTTTAAAGGCGCACTGTTACCGCTGCTTGAGTTTGTGATGATCTTGGCCTTTATGACCACAGTCATTTTTGCTTGGTTAAACTACCGCTTAATGACCAGCAAACAGCTCCCCGAAGCCGATAGATACGGCTCTAAGATGAAGCTACTCTCTTGGTTTGGCCTAAGTTATCTACTGATTTTCGCGGCGCTGTTTATTTATTGGTACAACGTCATTAAAGGTTGATTGCTAAGATGGCATGGCAGCAATTTATGTCAGAGTCATAAATTGCATTTGCTACGCTGCGTTAAATTCCTGCGAAATTCTGCTTTTGAGGCGGTTTGGGTATATAATACCGCCTCTTAAACCAGACAGCGCAGCCGCGCCAAGAGATGACCATGATTAATAATGATATTTTGCGCCGTTTGCGCTTCGTGTTTGATTTCAACAATGCCAAAATGATTAAAATTTTTGCCAAAGCTGGAAGAGAAGTGCCAACAGAAGAGATCATTGCTCTGCTGCACAAAGAAGAGGAAGAAGGTTACAAAGCCTGTAATGACACCACTTTATGTCAGTTCCTAGACGGCCTTATCATCGAAAAGCGTGGCCTACGTGAAGGTGCAGAAATCCCAGCGCCAGTATCGCGTTTAAACAATAACTTAATCTTCAAAAAGCTCAGAGTGGCACTCGAAATGCGTGAAGAAGACATAGTTGCAGCCTTGGCTCTAGCCGAAGTGCAAATGTCAAAATCAGAACTGAGCGCACTGTTCCGCAATCCGGATCATAAGAATTTTAAAGAGTGCGGCGATCAAATCCTGCGTAACTTTATTCGCGGCTTATCACTTAAGTATCGCGGTGAATAACGCAACACATCAGTTTTTCATATCAAACGCAGCTTAGGCTGC